>JAUVKO010000073.1 GCA_030596225.1 Fidelibacterota bacterium | reverse complement strand
CACATCGATTATCCTAACTGGCGCATTAATGTCATGTTTGTCAGTACTAAATTTGGTTATGCAAATACCTACTATACGGAAACACATTGATCAACGAATTGATGAAATAATATCCCCTTAATTCGTAACATTGTAGTTTTTATGACAGGAGCGTCATATGCGAACCAAACGAAATAAAGAAATATCTATAACCAGCTGGAGAACCTGGATCGGAATTCCCTTGCTAGGATTAATCCTACCTGGTTTTCTAATGACTGTTATCGCTAGTGAATCGATAGTGGGCATGTCTGAGAATGCTCACTATTCAGTCTTTTCAATAGTGATCAGCGGTGGCACAGGGAATATGAGTGGCGTCCTTTCTACTGGAGAAAAAACTGTGGAGGGAACCGTCAGTATCATGGTTGACCAACCCATTATCACCACTGAAACCATGAGTGGAGGAACCACTCCCAGTGGGGGAGTCTATAAAATAAACTTGGGGTATTGGTCTAATTTACTCAGAACTCCGGGAACCCCCGTTGTTACTGCCACTTACGATTCCTATCCTGATCGGGTTGAGCTTGCTTGGAGTTATGATACCAATGATCCTCCCGGGACCGGAAAACATAGAATATATCGGGACTACAGTAGTTTTCCTGATTACATCTACGAAACTCCATCAGGAGATTTGAGCTATATCGATGACGCAATACCAGCCGGCCAGCAATACGAGTATCTGGTTCGAGGCAGCAATAGAATTCAATCAGCAACGACCTATCAGCCAATCGAAGATGCTGGTGTAGCCTTTGGCAAGACCAGTAGTAATGGTTCTATCGGTGGCTTTATTAAAACCAACCAAAATACACCCATCCCGAATGTCCGGGTCAATGCTTATAATTCAGCAGGCACAGGACCTGCCTGGGGTCAAGCTGTATTTTTAGATGGTGTGGATGATGTTATTACCATTGGTGATGCTGATGCCTATGAGTTGCTTGATACGACAGTACATAGTGCAAGCACCCTGGAGTTTTGGTTTAATCCGGATGCATCCGGATTGCAAACCCTGATTTCCAAGGGATCTAAATGGGAACTTGGATTGAATGTTGGCAGTTTCAATTATGTCTATTTTAATATGGATGACACGCCAATTTTTACCTCGGATGACATTGAATCACAAGCTGTCAGCATTAACCAGTGGAATCATATTGCTCTGGTTAGAGAAGCCAATGATTTAAGGCTCTATATTAATGGATGGCTAGCTACCATCAATGAAGGGAGTGAGAGCATTGCCGTTTCTCAACAACCTGGAACAAGTGATGGCGTATCCCTAGGGGACGGAGCGGACCATAATTTCTTTAGAGGGTATATGGATGAATTCCGTTGCTGGACCACAGCCCGGGATGAAATGTTCTTTGAACCCTATTCTGACATCAATAATAACGGTGTTTTTGATGATTCCACGGATTTCTACACGGATATCAACGGGGATGGGCTCTGGGGTGCCAGTGATTCTACAGCTATTAAGCGGGATTATGACAGACTCTTTGACTATAAGGTGGAAGGGGAGGTCTCTGATTCAACTCTTTCTGCCTGTTTTCACATGGATATCGGTAGTGGGGAAACCTTGATCAATTCCTCAAATCTGGATAATAATGGGACCTTGACCGGAGGGGTTTCCTGGACCAGCACTCAGGCTCCCGTATATCCTTCTGCCTTTACGGATGCTGATGGTGGCTATACCATTAATAACCTGAATTTTGAGAATGGTCGTACCTTCAGAGTCATTCCACGGAAGGCTTTTCATGAATTCGACAATCCCCATCAGGATGTACCACTCAGTGTGTACACCCCTGCCAATTATACAACCCACTTTAGGGTTGTAAACATGATCTCAATTTCTGGCTATGTCACCTATGATGCGGCTGGCACCGACGGAGCAACCTGCGGTGAACCTAATGTTGAGATCTGGGTCGATGGCGCAAATATGGGTCAGAGAACCGATGCAGATGGTTATTATTTGCTGGAGGTTGAACCTGGCAGGACAGTTACTATTGTTCCCCATAAGGGTGGACGTGACCCAGGTCATTTCTCTCCCAGAACCAAGACTTTCTTTAACGTTACCTCACCCCAAAGTAAATCCTTTGTGGATTCAAAATTACGCACCCTTCGCGGAAGTGTCACCGGTGGTGCTTGTGAGCTACCCCTGGGGCCTGCCGGGATTGCTGAAATTACCTTAAGTGCAGAAGACGGATGTTTTAGTACTTACACTATGGTTGATGCAGCAGGAAATTATGCGTTTGAAAATATCGCTCCCATGAAATACTCACTCAGTGTGGCAATGGATACGGATGTAAGTAATATCCCCAACCTGCTTGAAATGGATACCTATTTTCAGAATAACGGAGCCAGTATAAATATAGAGGCTTCTTATAGTGTTATTGACTCCATCTGGACCACAGCCGAAGATACTGTCAATTTCAATTATCGTTCTCCAATTGAACTCAGGACTGATGGTTGGACTGTTAACGTAATGGGCGATTATGGTCTAGAACAGAATGGATTCGACACCTTGGATATCTACGTCTTTGAGAATTATTATGGCGGTGAATGTCCGGTTGACTCAGGTGTTATTTATGTGAAAGATTGGATCTCGGACCGCTACGAAGTGGGTGATGATGTATCTGGATTCTCATTCAGCTTTGCTCAAGATATGGAAGATCTCCAAGCACCAAGTCTGAGATATGCACTGATGCCTGGCTTACCACGGCTAACCGGAGACTATAAAAAGAATCTGGAGCTACGAGCAACCGATCCTTCAGGAAATAATAGTACAGACTCTGAAGTGTACCGGGCTGTAGTACTGGGGCAGCGTCCCAATAAGTTGAATTTTGCGACAACTGCCCCGGAAATTCCATTACTTATCCTCAGGAGACCCCCTGGAGATGGGAGTGAAGCCAGCTTTTCTGAATCCAGTTCAGCCTCTACTTCCTTTTCAATGAGTATTGGAGGCACGGCAGGCTATGAGGCGAGTATTAAAGCACATCTGGGTGTTAAGACAGAGATTAACGTCGCACCAATGGGTGTGGGAACCTCATTCGAAATAGAAACTTCACATGAGATGGAAGCCGGATTCTCAATAACCGGATCGCTAACAAGTGGTACAGAAATGCAGTTGACTACCACTACTTCAAGTGAATATACGACGGGTGGCGAAGACCTTACAGGTGATCAAGGGACTGTTTTTTTGGGAGGTGCCATGAATCTCCTCTATGGTTCAACGAACATACTGGATTTGGTTAGGAGAGAGGATGCTAGCTATGCTTACATCGTGACTACTGAAGTCATTTTCGTGCCTGATGGCTTTGAGACGACCTATCTCTATACCCGGGGTTATGTAGAGAACTATCTACTCCCCGAACTCGAATTTCTTTCAGAAACGGATAGTGATCTATTACGAAGTATCGATCGATGGACTTATATCCTCGCTTATGAAGATTCATTACGCTGGGTAACGACCATGGATGATAATTTCAGTTTTAGTGGCGGTGGCCAATCCATGACCAAAACCCATGAATCAGAAAGTAGTGAATCTCTGGTGTTTGAAGAAACTCTGGAAATAGACACTTACTTCGCTGAAAGTATGGGTTTGGAGGTTGCCGGATTTGGTATTGAAGGAGCTTCTAAAGTCACAGTCGGTTTGTCACTGGGTGCTTCTCAGGGAGAAAGTCAGACCAACATAACCACTACATCATATACCCTCATGGATGATGATGATGGTGATGATTATTCAGTGGATGTTGGTTCAGATCCCGTTTTCGGTACACCTGTGTTTAACGTTGTAGCAGGAAATTCATCCTGCCCTTATGAAGAGTGGATGAATGAAGCAGGTGAGGTGGTTACCACACCTAGAGATGAACCAGGTTTGAATTGGCTCTCCGCAAGTACAGTTGTAAACGTGCATCCAGATGGAGTGGCTGAATTGAAGATTGGATTAAGTAATCAATCCAGTCTCCAGGAATCCCGTATCTATTACCTGTCATATCTCACAGCAAGCAATACTAATGGAGCGGAAATCTTAATCAATGGTGAACATGCTGATGAATCATCAGCTATTCCATTTGAATTGGAATATCAGGGTAGTGACTCTGCCTTAATCACCGTTACTCGTCCTGAAGGTTCGGATGCCTATGAGTACGAAGGCTTGCTTATCAAATTTGCACCGGAATGTGAAAGCAATTACGCTGGTGTGACTGAGGGCTATACTGCATCCTTTGGTGTATGCTTTGCCAGGCCCTGTACTGAAGCAGAGGTTTATCAGCCGGTTGAAAATTGGATAGTAAATACCATAACTGGTGATACCATGACCATAGTCATTCAAGAGTATGACCTGGGGCAATCCTACTTCGATGAATTGCTGGTACAATATTCTACTGTGGGAGATGAAAACTGGTATGCAGTAGATACACTGGATGCTGATACCCTGCGCCACTATGACTACCTTTATAGTCAGTTGTTCTGGGATGTGGGATTACTACCTGATGGCACCTATGATATCAGACTGCAATCCAAATGTTTGGATGGTTTACTCAACAATTTGATGGAGCCGGTTCGTGGTGTTCTAGATCGCCAAATACCTGAGGTTCTTGGGCTACCGGAACCCATAGATGGTGTTCTGAATTTCAATGATGCCATCGCAGTGAACTTTACTGAACCGATTAACCCGGTTTCCGTTGATCCGGTAAATGTCACGCTTTACGACAATACCGCAGGGGTAGTCATTACCGATTTCGAATTATCAGTATCAGAGAATCGGTTGGTTATTACACCCCTAGTGCTTAATCGCTTTATCGAAAATCACAATCTCACTGCATCTGTTCAGGGGTATGAAGACCTGAATGGAAATCCTGGTGATAGCCTTGGATGGGAATTTACAGTTGATTGTAATCCCGTTGCCTGGAGTACCCCTGAGCTGGAGCATATTGCTTTTCAGGGTGAGCCTGAACCAGTCATTTTACAGTTGAATAATACAGGTTCAATAGCACAATCTTTCTTCTTCTCAGGCACACCGGATCAGAATGGGTCTCCTTTACCGGAATGGCTTACTGTCTATCCCGAAGAGGGATCATTAAATCCAGGAGGATCATTTGATATCACCTTCCATGTCGCACCGGATCTGAATAATGGTGAATATAATGTGACCATCTTTGCAGTAACACCTGAGGGGTATGAGCCTTTCAACCTGCATGTGGTTTCCATGTGTCCCTATCCTGAATGGCAAGTTGATTTTAGTGAATATGAATTCTCTATGAATGTAACTGCGCGACTCTTTTTCATGAATACCCCTTCTGAAGATGCATATGATCGAGTCGGAGCTTTTGTAAATGACGAATGTCGAGGCTGGGCACCGCTCCAGTATGTACCTGAGATGGGTAACTATCAGGCTTTCATGACGGTGTATAGTGATCAATGGAGTGGTGAAACTGTTGAATTCCATCTTTGGGATCGTACCCGCTGTTCTGAATACTGGGAGGCTGACAGCAGCATTGTATTTGTAGATGGCGAATTTACTGGATCACCAACTGATCCTATTATTCTGAACGCTACAGGTACTCTGGGACAGACCCTGGATCTCAATCTTGGTTTTACCTGGATATCCTTGAATCTGGAAGCAGAACACATGAACATTGATTCCATTTTTGCAAATCTCAATCCAGCTCCAGGCAATCGTATTATTGGCCAGACATCCTATTCCCAGTATTCAGAACCTGGTGGATGGGTAGGAGTTCTTGAACAGCTTGACCATCATTCCATGTATCAATTGGACTGGGGAATGGCTGAAAAGTTGACTCATGTGGGATATCCAATCTTTGCTGATACAGCCAACATACCGGTTTATTCAGGCTGGAACTGGGTGAGTTACCTACCTAAGGACAATATGAATGTCAATGGAGCTTTAGGGTCATTGACAAGCACCACTGACGACCTTGTTAAAAGTCAGACTGAGTATGCCCAATATGTTGAGGGCATTGGCTGGTTAGGTAGTTTAACACGGATGTACCCTGGTCAAGGATATAAACTGGAATCACTGGAGCCAGGTGTATTACAATATCCAGTGTTGGCGGGAAACGCGTTAATGGGAAATCTGGTTTCAAGTGTATTGCCAGATGCATCAACTGAGAGAAGATCAATGCAAAATGCAATAGTTGCAGAAGATTTACCTCAAACACCGTGGGTTTTTGACAACTATTCTCAATTTCAACATAGTATGACAATTACAGCACTCTTGGAAAGTGATACTATTGGGGTAAATAACCCTGATGATGCTGTGGCTGCATTTGTTGGTGATGAGATTCGAGGTCTTACCCGACCAGTTTATGTTCCAGAACTTGATGCTTACCGAATATTCTTAACCATTCATGGTGAACCAAATGAACTGATTCACCTGAGTCTATGGGATGCAGAAGGGGACATCGTTTATAAATCTAATGAGAGCTGGACCTTTGTTCCAGATCTCGTCGTAGGTAAACCTCTTGATCCTGAGTTCATCACCAGGGCTGCATTAGGGATTGGTGACAAGGGCTACATACCTGATGTATTTAGCCTAAGTGAAAATTACCCGAATCCATTTAATCCAAGAACAACCATAGGTTTTGGTGTTCCGGAAGACAGCCATGTCCGCATTCGTGTGTTCAATATCCGTGGACAGGAGATAAGAACGCTTGTTAATTCTGATCTGACGGCCGGATATCGTTTTGTAGTCTGGAACAGTCTGAATGATAATGGAATCCAGATGACATCTGGTGTTTATCTCATTGTCATGGAGAGTGAATCTTTCCGCCAGATTAGGAAGGTACTTATACTCAAGTAAAGGCAAAATAATGGGCAGAGATCTCCAATCTGTGTAGATCTGACAGGTCTCTGCTCATTCCATATATTAGGGAGTAATAGCTAGAGCATCTCATGATGAAGAACCGCCTACAAATATTGATATTGATCATGCTTTCCATCCAGATTATGGCGCAAAAGCCAGCTGACTGGACAATAGACCCCCACGATTATGAGTATACCATGACGATAACAGCAACGCTGGAGATTAATAATGTGGCTACCACAGCTGTTAATGACGTGCTTGCTGCTTTTCATGGAAGTGAGTGTCGTGGAGTAGTGACTGGAACGCTGGTTGGCGATAAATTACTATTCTTTTTGATGGTATATGCTGATACAGTCGGAATAAGTCTGGATTTCAAAACATGGAATAGTGAGTTTAATAATATTCTTCCACTGGACCAAACCATGAACTTTGATATTGGAGCTGGGATAGGGGAAGTCGATCAACCCTTTGTTTTTACCGGAGAGAATTCCATTACCTCTTTCCTTGCTGTCGATGATTATACTCAGCAGGCCGAAGATGATTCACTTGCCCCGGCCATAGCAATTCTATCAAATGATGCCTTTAATTACAAGTTGCCGGTGAATATCAGTCTGAATCGACTTCCTGAGAACGGGACAGTGCGTAGCAATACCGATAGTACAATAAGCTATATCCCGGCAAAAGATTTCTTTGGCTCTGATTCATTTCTATACAGCTTATGGAATGACTACGGCCAGGATAGTGCTTGGGTGTTTCTTACCATTACCGGCGTCAATGACAAACCCATTGCACATGCCGGTACCGATATCAGTATCCTGAGCGGCAGTGATATTCATTTTGACGGATCAGGATCCTATGATGTTGATAGTCCCGATCTCCTTTATGAGTGGCAGGCTATAAGTGATGATATTTCTATTACCATTGCAGATTCTGCCCAACCTGTGGTCCATATACCGCAAGTTAATGTCGCGCTTACTGTTCCTATACGCCTGCAAGTTTTTGACGGTGAGCTTTACTCTGATTGGGATACTGTTTATGTAGAGGTAAATGCAGTTTCAGATGTGAAATCAAATGACTTTTCTGGTTCACCCCAGACTTCTGGCGAATCAATTATCCTGGAGATAGAATTCCCAGACTATTATTCACCAGTATCTGCAATGCTGTTTTACCAGGTTGGTGGGAGCAGCAAATTAGATTCTGTTCCCATGGTAAATGTATCCCGTGCTTCAGTATGGAGTGCCACGATTCCAGCTGAATCAGTAGGCGAAACAGGTCTGAGTTATTATGCAGAAGCCATCGATAGTCAGGGAAATATGGTAACAACTGATGTACGTTCGATACCAATTAAAATTTTGGCTGGAGCGTTTTCCATGTCGACGACTGATGGGAGTGGTCATCCCTTTGGTGTTCCATCCGCTAAATGGCGATTGACATCTATACCGACTATTCAGGATCAACGGGATATAAAAACTTTGTTAGAAAACCAATTAGGCCGATCTGACGGAGAGCAAAGTTGGCGCCTGTATGATTGGGATGGCGAGCACTGGCAAACACCAGATAGCATAGAGCATGGACGGGGATACTGGTTTCAGCATCGGTTTGATGACCCTGTTGATTTGATAACTGGACCAGGTTGTTCTGCTGATCTCACTGGGACTGAGCTGGAGATGCTGCCAGGTTGGAATTTATTTAGCTCACCCTATAATTTCTCTGTGAACCTGGCTATCGATTCAATGAAATTTAGTGGACCTTATGCTTACGGTGATTTTGAAGGTGAAGGTTGGCAGTTTCAATCAGACACGTTAAAACCCTGGGCAGCTTATGCTCTATACAATTGGGCAGATACGGTGGTAACACTAGAGATAGATCCCCAATCTCAAGCATCTGTTCTAGGGAAAATTACTTCACAGATAGATGGTTGGCGCCTGCATATAAG
>JAUVKO010000050.1 GCA_030596225.1 Fidelibacterota bacterium | reverse complement strand
TCCTTGATCTTATACTGAACGACAAGATCCACGCTTACAATGTTTTCGTCACCGGTGAGCATGAGAGCCTCTGAAGGCACCTTCTTGTATTGAGCGGAACTATGGGTTCCTCCTGCTCGTACAGTACGAAAGCCCAACTCTAGTCGCCTGACCTCCTCAACATTCACCAGGTCAACAGTCTGGATAGGCCATGGAAATTTGAATCTTAAACCCGGCTGTGTGATCTGGGTCAGTTTTCCAAAAGTTCGAACCACCCCATTTTCTTCCGGATCCACCACGTAAAAGGGCCCGGCAAAAAGATCCAGACCAAAATCAATAATAAAACAGGATAGATAAAGGCTTTCTTCCCAATATCAGGGATTTCAATCTCAGTATCTCCAATAACAATTCGTTTACCAGCCATAATTCCTCCTATATGGAATTCTACAGGTGCTTAATACAATAACCAAAATGCAAAAAAAACCTGTGTCCTCATTTCATCTCCCGGCGTCGCTCTTTCCGTCTACGCTTTCAGCTTCGCCGTGACAGGTTGAGCCGCTTGCCTATGCCAAAGCGGCTCCGCGCAGGCAGGCGGTTATCCGCTATATTCCCAGGATGACATCGCGCCGTAGCTTGTCAACGCTCTGTACATTCCTCCCTTCAGCATTCAAAGGATGGGCTTGGATGCGCAGGCGGATAATAGCTTAAGAATATAGCTGCCATCTTAATGAATGTCAGCTTAAACCGAATCGTCTGAACATATTATTTGACTACCTTTCGACAATTCCTTTAGGAATATTTTTCACTAACATGTATTATTACTAGCATGAAGGTCAACTATCCCCTACTGAAAGAAATCCTGATTTTCACCCTGATTTCATCCATTCTGGGAATCACAGCACAAGCCATTCTTCCTAACGGGATTGGACTAACAACTGAGCTTACAATCATGACATCCGATTCCAGCGAAGTAGCTATTCCTTCAGTGATTATCGATCCAAATGGCAACCATAATATCGTCTCAAATATTTCTTTAAGAGAAGCTTTTGTGGCATACCAGAATGGATCAGCACTATTTCTGGATACCCGTAGTGAGGAAGACTTTCAGGCGGGACATATTCTGGGAGCGATCAATCTACCGGTGCATGCTTTTTTGGACTCACTGTCATTCTTGGAAAATCTTGATCCTGACCAGCTTCTGATCACTTATTGTGATGGAGCTGATTGCAATGCCTCTATTGATCTGGCCGCAGATTTGAAGATGATGGAGTTTTCCCGGGTTGCCTTCTTTTTTGGCGGTTGGCAGGAGTGGCAGACTGCCGGTTATCCCACAGAAAGCAATCCTTAAGGATGAGTGCGATTCTGACTCCATTTCAAAGAATCAAGTTCAGAAATAGTTTTATCCTGGTGCTTCAAGTTGGTCTTGGAGTACTATTCGTCTATGCTAGCCTGGATAAGATCTGGAATCCGGGTCTATTTGCCAAAGCTATTTCCAATTATCGACTACTACCGCTTCCCTTGCTGCATGCTGCAGCGATCATACTACCGTGGATTGAATTACTTTGCGGGCTGGCACTAATAGTGAATTGCTATCCCAGAGCGGCAAATGCCCTGATTTGCAGTATGCTACTAGTTTTCACTCTGGCCATCGTGATAGCCATAGTACAGGGCTTTGATTTTAACTGCGGATGTATTACGGTGAGTAACGGGGGAACAAGTATAGGAACTCTAAAGGTCCTGCAAAATATAGGATTAATTGGAATCAGCGGATTGCTAGAATATCGATTTCGCCTGGCTTCAGACTCGTAGAACTCTATCTGATTACCTTTATCTAATTAGCTTGCAGTACATCCTCGACCATCTCGGCCGGGACTTCAGCTAACAATTCAGGATTTTCCAAATACCGCTTAACGTGGTGTGCCAGCATACCCCCATGATACCCATCCATGACCCGGTGATCAAAAGTACCGGTCAGAGGCAATATCTTTCGAATGACGATCTTGCCATCGATGACTACCGGTTTATCCTCTTCTTTGCCCATGATAATGACCGCCGGCAACTTAGACCCGGGAAACAAGGCTGCCATACCCATGGTCAATCCATGGGAACCAATATTTGATAAGAGGATAGATCCAAATGAATTATGTCCCAAGCCCAGAGACTTGATCTGGAAACCCAGGCTGTTTGTAATAAACCTGAAGAGTAAAAACAACATCCGTCGAAATGGCCAGGGAACTCTGGCTAAAAAGGCTTTATTCTCCATGGTGTCATTGTCAGAACCGCCACGGGCTTTGGCGACCCGGTCGCGTATTATATCACCAATTTCAAAAACCGTCTTTTTGTGAGCGTCATATAGCTTAACACTACTCATTTCACGGCCACCATGCATATTGACTGAAACGGTGACAATCACCTCATCCCGTTGAATCACTTTGCCACGTTTCACAAAGGCATTCATCTCCGGAATATCCCAGCCAATAGCACGACCGATGGCTCCTGCCACCATATGGGTCATGGTGATGCGTTGTCCTTCATCACGAAACTGCTTGATCATTTCCCAAGCATCGGTTACATCAATTTCCAGAATACCATAAATCTTCCCCTCATTGGGGGCACCATATACTGCTGTTGAGATAGTCCGCCAGGGACTGTTATTTTTTTTACTCATGGCATAAAAGATAGGTGGATATTCAAGACAACCAATTTTTAAATGGCAATTCTGGAAAACCTGGGATTTGACGGGAAATTGTTTTGCCCAGGGTATGGACAAAACTATATTGCCTCGCTTTTTCATATCGACAAATGTAAACATTGGTCGATATGGCCGCGTCCGTCTTCGCTTTCAGCTTCGCCGGGACGTGTAGCTTCCGGCGTCGTTCCTTTGGAACTATGCCGAGACAAGTCCGTCTTCGCCTTTCAGGCTTCGCCGGGACACGCAGTTGGTAGAGCAGCAGATATGTCTGCGTATAGATTTTTTACATGGCCGCGTAGCTCAGTTGGTAGAGCAGTTGACTTTTAATCAATTGGTCGTAGGTTCGATTCCTACCGCGGTCACTTATCTTCGTTCGCTTCGCTCACTACGATAAGCAAGCTTAATCCTTTAAATCTAATTTTGTCTGACTCTAGTATATTGAACCAGCTACACGTTCCGTCCAATTCAACATACTGTGTTTGCACATATTGGGATGTGTCTTGCTCCAATGACTAGATGAGGGTATCTTTGTCCATTCTGAATAATGTAGGATGAGACTAAGGGAAAAAATCATGGCAAAAGCTAAGTCAAAAGAAATTGCAGAAAAAACCATATATGCTGCCTTTCAAATCCTAAAAGCTTCTGGTGGAGAGCTTAGAGGAAAAGAAGTAGTAAATAAGATTAGAGAATCTGTCGAGTTTAATGAATATGAAATGCACAGATATGAAAAGACAGGTTATATCAGGTGGGAATCAATTCTTCATTTTTATACGATTGATTGTATGAAAGCGGGCTATTTGAGAAAAAGCAAGGGATTATGGATATTGACCGATGAGGGTGAAGAAGCAATAGGCTTGGGACCTGAGAAGCTATTAAGCACTGCTTCAAAAAAATACCGAGAGTGGGACTCTAAAAGGGAGAAAGAAAAGCCTAAAGAAGAAGATGATGATGATGTCAGCGACATTGAGGGCGATACTGGACAAGCCCAAAAAGCATTACTGGATCAATACGAAGAAGATGCCAACAACGGGCTGAGAAATTTTGTTATTGATAAAAACCCATACGAATTTCAAGATTTAGTTGCTGCCCTCCTAGATGCAATGGGCTATCACATTTCTGACGTAGCGAAAAGAGGGCCTGATGGCGGAATAGATATAATCGCATATACTGATCCATTAGGAACTAAACAACCTCGAATTATTGTCCAAGTGAAGCACCGGCCAAATGATGCAATTTCTTCAGATGATATACAAAAGCTTGCTGGTACGATGAAAAGAACTTCTGATGTAGGAATATTTGTGACATCTGGTCAATTTTCTAAACCCGCGATTAAAGAAGCCCGTGACTCTAGAGAACATATTGAATTAATAGATTTTGACAGATTTATTTCATTGTGGGAAGAGTATTATAACGAAATGACTGATGAGCAGAAAAACATGCTCCCTCTTCATCCTATCTATTTTCTAGGTAGTAATGATTAGTTAAGATAACTAATCATTTTACTTAGGTTAAGAACAGGTTCGATTCTCTGACGCCAGTCAGGCGGACTACCGCGGCTTGTCTCTCGAAGTTGGGGAGGCTGAGGTGTCACACTGAGCCTGCCTGTCAGGTCGTAGCTCTGGAAGAGCGCAGATTGATCGAAGTGCTCTCGAAACCCCATCGAAGAACGTATAGACAGGTCACTCCCTTGTTTTTCAACGTTCTGTTGATTTGCCTGGGTTTTTTCTTTTAATATACGAAATCATGAAAATGGGTCATATCGGGTCATAAGAGGTCATATCGTCCAGAAATGGGGATACTTTTTGGGATACTGATTACTGTGATGAAATATTTAAAGCGTCTCAATTTTGGCTATCGATAATCCCTGGAATCGATGCATTGATTATAAAGTGTTCTATCAAAGCTAATCCAGTCTGTATTATTAATTCCTCTGGTATGAGTTCGAGTTGGACTAATCGGATAGGCACATGCGATTTTTATCCATCTATTATCAGTTTGAGATATTTGTCTAATCTCATCAGCAACCTCAGAAAGGTCCTGATCTTGACTGAATATCAGCGCAACATCTAACTCGCCAAGCCTCGCCATCCTCACCATATCTATAGCAACACGAACATCTATTCCCTTTTCCCTACCAATCAATGTTGTTGATTGAGATCCATCAGCAAGAATGATGCTTTGATTGCTATACTTCAATGGGCGGGAATATACATAAGCTCCATTTCGTTTTAATTGCGCCAGTTTATTACTCCAAAATGAGTGCCATCTTTGATTATCACTTGGTTGGGGAACTCCAGTGTAAAACCTAACTATTGGGGTCTCCCAATCTGGATGTTGGCTACAAAGCCTATTTGCTAAACATATTGGATCAAAATCTGGAAACCGTATACCAAAGGCTTCTCGAGCACTATGATATAGATTTTGACCATCAAAGAAAGCTACCACTCTTTTTCTTGTGGGTTCTTCGGGCATGCCAACACCTCGTTCTAATATAGTAGATAGTAGAAAAACAAAACCCCGCCAGAGGCCATACAGCATGTCTGACGGGGATCAAATACTGGCGTTAATATATTGCAACAATGTTCTTTTGTCAAGATTTTGTCTACTATATAACAATAATTGTATCACTGCTATTTATATGGGATACAAACAGTTATACTACCTGTAACTCAACGACCTTCTCCTCCCAACCTTGGCGAGACCACCCCCTCTCCTATTTACTATGTCACGCACACTCCTGAGTAAAATTTCATACTCTCGACATATAGAAGGCTACCGCAGCTTGTCCGTCGAGGTTCCAATAGCTTGTCTATTCACTTGAGATTATATCTTCTAAATAATCAAACTGTTCCGGACAGTATTTTTCCCAAAAAGTCCAGTTGTGGGATCCTTTGTGCTCATAATATTCATGGCTTACTCGTTCATCGGTAAGTTTGGTGTGTAGCCTTCTTGATTCTGATAACAATCCATCTTCAGTCCCCACATCAATTCTAATGTCTTTATTTTTAAGATTACTAAAATTAATCATGCCGGAATAATAGCTTCCACTAAGAGAACCACAGGCAGTGAAGGTAGTTGGATAAATACTTAGCAAATAAATTGCCCCACCACCACCGTTAGATATTCCACACAATGCCCGGCTTTCAGAATCAATTTCAATTCCGTATTCATTCTCCACTTTTTCGACAACTTCCAGGACATAATCTGCATAATTTTTGTCCGGATTGGAGGGATCATTTGCATATTTATTTGCACCTGCGCTTAAAGATACAAACATGATATCTCTGTTAAACGCTTCCAGTGGCAGATCTATACCGGAACCCCAGGCATACTCGTCAGTTCCCCAGCCATTCAATAGATAAATGACCGGCGTGGACGATGTATAAGATTCAGGATAATAAACGACTACTGTTGCATAATCATCAAGCGAGTTACTAACAAAATAAAAAGGCTCTGTAATACCCGTTTCTGTTTCAAAAAGGCTACAAGATGTCAGCATAATTATTAATAATAGTGCTGATTTTTTGAGAGTATTTAGTGCCCTGTAATCATTTTTCCTCATATCAAGCCATCTATTTTTTTCTTTAGCTTTTGCCTTATAGTGGTCGCCTTTAATATCACTTCTGAATCAGTAATATGGCATTGATTTCGATGAAGGGACGTGTGAGTCGTTGAAAGTACTTAGGTTTTCGATGTAACAATTTCAAGAACGGTATCGAGCACTACGTAGAGAGGTTACCTATCTTCGTTCGCTTCGCTCAAACGACAAGCAAACCTCAGCTGTGTAAAAACTTGACTGATATATTTGATATAAGTTGAATGCAGTAATACAGTTCTTAATTTTCGACCAAATCAGTCCAGCCATTTTAAGGAATGCACACAATGGTCATTTACGCTTCGACACAAAGTCTTAAGAATCGAGAATTCCCATGAGTTCAAATGGACAGCTATTTAAAATATTGGTTTATTGGTTCGGATCCATTCAAGCTCTCCATTTTGGAGTATTAATACGAGCGGCATTCATATACCAGGCACAACACATCATCATCTTCCCTGCCCCACCTCCTGTTGATGGATGGTCTGAGCAGGCTATGTTCTTTCTCCTCGCATTGGGAATTACTGATAGTTTGCTTATTGTACTTTCTCTGATATTTGTTTACGGATTCCTTACCGGGAAAATCTGGTATCCACTCATCGGTTTCTGCGCGTCCGGTGCATCAATTGTAACAGCACTGGTGTTTGCCCTGGGAACCATCCCTGCAGGAGCCTGGCAGGCCCATCCCTTCTCTTATGCGGTTATCACCCTCATTTTCCTGCCTTTTCTACTACTGTTTGGACAACTCTACAAAATGAGTTCCGTTCACAAAAAAAACATTAACAACTAACCTGGGAGTTGCTATGAATGAGCACCTGTTTTATACCAGCCTGGCTGAATCACTAAAATTTGGATTGTATATTGTTTTTTTAATCATGATCGGGATAGCCATCTGGCAACGCAGACAGGGGAAACCCGGCTGGGCGGTCTGGATACATGTCACCGTTTTTCTTAATTTTATTATTGGTGGCCTCTACGGTGGAGTCAGAATGATGACCACTGATCCTGTGGAGAACATGTTTATTCGCAGGATGTTTGCCTGGGAAGCCTGGTTCTGTTTTGCTGTGGCGAGTTTCTACTTTTTAATACTCTATCTCAAGCACTCCGACAGAAAAAGCACTAAATGAGCTCACCAAGTCCCGGTATGGTCCTCACCGATCTACTTATACCAATTACACCTCAAAACAGTCTATGCATTCTTCATCTTTTCCAGTTTTACTGCTCTTAAAATTCCAACCATAGCTCAAACTATGCTTAAAATTTAAAGATTGTAAAACAGAAAAATCTTTTGAATTCATATAGACTCTTTTGAAGTACAGTTGGTATTAACCCATTTTTGTGTAGCCGTGTTCTCGTTGGGAGTTCAATTTTTTATGAGAGGGTGAATTTGCATGATAGAATAATTGAGTGCATCTTGCCGATGGATCAATTACAGCATAATGAGAACAACCTCCATACCACTTAGCGTAAGAAAGTGATTCGTTGAATCTGGTTTGTATACGCATTGCTCAAGCGAATAATATAGACACCAGCACTCTGGACTTCTCCCTGACCGTTTCTGCCATCCCATTTATATGAATAGCTGCCGGAAGGATAGTTTCCTCTGGTTATTGACTTCACTAGTCTGCCGCAAAGATCATAGATACTTAGCTCAATATCAGCTGCTTTTTCCAGGCTAAACCCTAGGCTGACTACCGGATTAAATGGATTGGGATAGGCTTGCTGCAAAACAATACTTTCTGGCTGCTGGGTATCAACACTTGCCCTCACAGTCACACTAATGATATCATGATAGGTAATGGTACTGATATAGTCCACATCAGCCAGTCGATAGGCGTAGGTCTCACCGACTGCTACATCTTTATCAATAAACTCATAAGTGGTTTGACGGGTAGTAGATCCCTGTCCCTGTAAGGCATCATGACTGATAAAGCTGGCCATCTCCTGAAAGCTATTATCAGCAGCAGCTTTACGCTCAATGATAAAACCCTGGTTCTCGATCTCGGATTCAGTGATCCAGGTCAGCTTTACAGCACCTTTGTCTGAAGCGGCTTCCCAGAGACCTAACTCGACAGGGAGCGATTGCTCTTCAGCGGTAAATGTTCCAGACGAGTAGGCTGCGTATTTGTTAGTGTATGAGTATGCCGCATACCAAAACGATGTATTTGGAGCTGTTGTATGAGGAAAGGACTGTGCAGCACGAGAAGATGCGATGTCACAAACAAAATAAACCCCTGTTGAACCATCAAGCTCAGCATCAATACTATTGGAAGAATAATCCATAGTAGGGGTCCACCCCCCGAAATCTACATCCAAGCTGTAGACAATAAGGGTACCTTTATCTGGATTAGCGGTACTAGTCCAAGTAATTGTCATCACATCACCTGCTGAATTACTGGAAACAGCTAAATCAGTAACGTTGGCCGAAAAAGCTTGATTAAAAAGACCTAATAGGATAAATATTAACCAGAGCATCTTGATCGTCAGACGAATCTGATTTTCCCATGTTCTTTCTATAGTCTCCGTATGTTTCATAGTCTCCACGAATTATGTGCTCCCAACTAGCTATTTTCTCAAAACCTGTGCCATGCTTTTTATATGTTAATATCTTATTGTTTATTCTATAGTTGGGTCATTCTTTCATGCTTACAATAAGGCATCTTATGCATGAAGTGCATGATGAATTCTGCAAATAATACATAAGTATATTTTTTCAGTTGATTCTACACTTAGACGGAAGTGCCATGCTTTCAAGGGTGTAAGATTCGAGCATACGTCTAGAATTTTGCCTAAGCAGAATGGGCCAGATCATGAGATATCCATGGCCCTTGAACAGATGATACGCTTAAGAGATCAGACTTGATGATCAGAAGCCGCAGATTCGGCTGATCATTGGTCGAGACCTTTATCATTTTTCGTTTGATGAATAGGATAGGTATATGAATATCTCTTCACTCCTAATGTAATTCATGCAAAAAGGCTGTGCATAAACTGCATAAGCCGTGCATAGCGATCAGTAGTAGCATTTGTTAGTGCATTATATACAGCTACTTACCGATCATGATAAACAATGGCATATGCTTTGAATAGATAATGAATAAAGGGGAGGCCAAGATGACTAAACTAAACAGGTATTATCCGGGAAATCCAAAAGTTGTTCTTATTGTAGATGATAAGCCCGAAGTCAGGGAAATTATATCTGTAGTTTTGACAATGTATGGTTATCAATGTGTTGAAGCATGTAATGGCTTAGAGGCCAAGTCAATGTACGATACACTTCCTATAGATTTAGTAATTACCGATATCTATATGCCAGAAGAAGATGGCCTGAGTCTTATCGAGCATCTTAAGGAAATAGATCCAAATGCTAAAATAATTGCCATGTCTGGAGGTGGTGGATCTGAATTTCCGGAATGTCTGGAATTGGCTGAATCATTAGGCGCCGCTAATTCTTTTATTAAACCCTTCAATCATTTACATTTTGTAAATATTGTTGACTCAGTAATTCCGAAACCGGAAGAACAATTTCGCAATATCTATTAGATAAATATTCAGATATTTCTAATCTTTTTATAGAATCCTAACTCGGATGCAAAGAAGTAATTACTTCCAACATCTCAGGTGCTGTCCAGGGTTTGCGAATAAATCCATTAAACCCAAGTGACTCAAACTCTAACTTTAGCTTCGGATCAAGACTACCACTTGTTAATACCATGAGCACATCTTTCGACAGCCTTCGTATTTCTTTCCCAAGCTCCAAACCGGTCATTTTGGGCATGGTCAAATCGATAATGGCCAGATCATAAGCAGTGATGTCTTTCTGAAACTGTTCCAGGGCTTCATATCCATTATTCGCAACATCTACGATACAGTCTTTATCCTCTAGGATATACTTACCTGCACCGGAAATCATTGTATCATCATCAACTAGCAAAACTCGTAAGCCCTTCAGTCTTTTCCCTGTCGCTTTCGGGATTTCTTCCTGGTGCTCTTCGTCCGCACTCAGGGGCATTAATATCCTGAAAGTGGTTCCCTTACCCGGCTTGCTATCTACCTTGATCTGCCCGCCCATATCTTTAATAATCCCATGTACAATGGATAGACCCAGGCCTGTTCCTTCATCTACAGTTTTTGTGGTGAAGAAAGGATCAAACATCTTGTCTTTAAGCTCCAATGGGACACCGGGTCCTGAATCGGAAACGCGTACGATAATATTGTTTTTTTTTGAAGCAGAGATTAATTCTATTATTCTGTCACCTTCTGTTTTTTCCAGGGCCTTGGCGGCATTGTTAATAAGGTGTAAGATCACCTGCTCTATTAATTGGGCATCGGCAT
>JAUVKO010000132.1 GCA_030596225.1 Fidelibacterota bacterium | reverse complement strand
AGCTCTGGAAGATTCCGTCTTTGTCATTCGTTTAAATCCCGACACAGACAGCACATATAATGATACGCTTTACTGGTCAAACCTCCCCTTCGATTATAAATACGCCACAAAAATATTGGCTGATGGCAGTACCATTGCCGTGAAGGGAAAACCCTCTCTGTCGCGTATAAAAATATTGAAAACCGGCTTCAGGAATCTTTCTGAGCAGAAAATGACAGGAGAGCTATGGCTGGACGAGCTCCGCCTCAGTGATGTTGAAAAGAATACAGCAACTGCTTATCGGGCAAATCTTAGTCTGCAATTTGCTGATGTTGCCCGGCTCAATATGGATATTCAACGCGATGATGCCGACTTCCACAATGTTCAAAAGCAATTTGGTAGTGGTGATAATGTTTTGTCCACTAATATTAGCGGTAGCCTCTCTGCACACAAACTTTTGCCGGATTCATGGGGCTTGAATATTCCGATTTCACTTTCTTACCGGAAAAGTGAGAGACAGCCGAAGTATATTACAGGAAGTGATATAAGGATTGCTGATCTGGATCCATCCCTCCAGGACACGCTAGAGACAATGACTTCCCGGAACGAAGCCTATAGTTGGAGTACTTCACTATCGAAAAAGGTGAAATCTGAACATTGGCTCCCCAAGTACACTATTGATAATATGAATGTCAAGGTCGGTGGTACTAGCAGTGATGCTTCAAATACTCAAAAAAGCAAACAAACAGCGGATAAGATCAATGGGAGTTTCTCCTACAAGCTCAATCTGGGTAATGATTTTAAGGTAACTCCCTTTGCATTTCTGGAATCCATTCCTTTTGTCGGTGAAAACATTGCTGCCACTGAGATCGGCTATTTACCAACAAACATTGGTTTTAATAGCTCCATGGCGGAAAACAAATCCTCCAGCATTTTTCGGAATCCAAATGCGACGCCCTTAAAGCCAACCCATCAATTGACCATGGTTCGGCGTTTCAATATTGACTGGAACCCGCTGAGCACGATAAATACAAAATTTAGCGCCAATATGAATAACAATTTAGACAGTCTGAAGAATCGAAAAAAAGACATCATCACCGATATCGATTTTGGTCATTTGGGAAGCTATCAGGAGTCTTACAGTCTCAGTTGGAATCCCCGAGGTCTCAAGCTGATTTCACCTTCCATGTCATATTCATCTAATTTCTCTGCCTCTGATAAGATCAATGTGGATCACCCCGGACTGGATCTGAACGTGAAGAGCAACACCACGGCGAATATGTCAGTCACAATGTCAGAACTATTTGGTCTGGTCTATAAACCGAAAAATGCCAAGAATGCTCGTAAAACCAGTAAACCTGTTCAGTCTGCAAGAGGTCGTGGACGAAATCGTGTTGCTGAGGAACAGAAACCGGAAAAAACTGAGGTGCAAGAAGAGAAAACACCTGAGCCTTTAAGCTTAACAAAGATCCTCGATTTCACCTATAATACACTAGACCGCTTAGACCCCATTTCCATGAACATCACCCAGGGAAGGCAAACATCCAATCTGCGTCAGATCGCAGCTATTGATACCATCACAATTCCGCTCATTGGTGACACAACCGGTGTCGGCTTCAAAGATACTGTAGTAGTGAGGGAATTGGATCTGGATAATGTGTCCTACGGCTATCGTATGGGTCTAAATATGGCTAACATGTTTGATAATCACCCGGATGCCACCAATCCCATAGCTACTTCAGATAATGTCAACCTGACTCTGCGTTCCGGACTCAGACTCACGAAGACTCTGACCACAAAGCTCAACTTCAGTTTTAGTCAAAAAACCACACTAGCCAATAAAAGCCAGGGGCAAGTGCTTACAAATACTATGGATTTCATGCCCAGTGGCACCCTCTATGGCGAGCCAAAGAATGAGGCTATTTCTTTGGGAACTGATGGTATTCCTTTCCCATCCTTCAATTTACGGTATTCCGGATTAAAAGATATTGAATGGCTGAAGAAGTACATCACTGGAGCCAGCCTGGATATGAATTATTCCGGTAGAAAGAATGTAAATCAGGAGAAAGGTATTATTACCAGAGAGACCTACTCCATATCATTCTCACCTCTGATTGGACTCAGCATACAGGGCAAGAAGAACATCAATGGCTCCCTGAATTTCAGTCTGACAAAAAACATCAAGAATACCATCAGTGATTTGATCACCTCCAATCAGACCTTTAATCAATCATTGAATGCCAGTATGTCATACTCTCATCGAGGAGGGATGACTATCCCATTACCTCTTTTGGAAGACAAATATCTGGAGAATAACATCGATTTCCGCTTGGAGATATCCTACACGAATGAACAGGAGTATACCGGTACTGAGACGGAAACCAGGATCATATTCGAGGAAGGCCGCTATACAAAATCCCTTTCGGCACGACCCAGCATCCAATACAGCTTCACCGATAAAGTTTCCGGAAATATCTCCTATGAATATCGGATTTCTGAAACACTCCATCATGGGCGCCAGGATGTAAGTGATTTCCAGTTTGGCGTAAACATTCAAATCAAAGGTTAGGACCTTCTTATGAAAGTTTTTAGTAATCGATTGATCATCTTTACTCTTTTCATCTTGAGTTATCCAACGGTCTTGCCGGCTCAAACTGATTTCAACGCGGATCGTGCTTATGATGATTTGCTAGCCCAATGTGATCTTGGAACCCGAGAACCCAACTCCATCGGTGCCAAAGCTGCCATTGAATTCTATGTGAAAATCCTGGAATCTCTTGCTGATGAAGTATTCCTTCAAAACTTTCAGTTGGACGACCCGTATGCAGACCGAAAACTGGATCTGACCAATATTATTGCCCGCTTTCAACCGGAAAAACAAGAGCGTATTATTCTATGTGCCCACTGGGATACTCGACCTCGGGCTGAATATGATAAATACTACCCTAACAAGCCTATTATTGGTGCTAACGATGGTGCCAGTGGAGTGGCCATTCTGCTAGAGATCGCCCGACAGCTTAAAACCACTTCTACAAACCCCGGGATTGACATCATCCTTTTTGATGGCGAGGATTATGGTGAACCTCGGGACCTTCAGAATTATCTCCTGGGAAGTCGCTACTATGTGGATCATCCTTATCATCCCCTTGCGCAGCAGGTCATACTGCTCGATATGGTAGGCGACACTGATCTGTTGCTCAAAATTGATCCTGTTTCATATCAATCTGCACCAAGGGTCATGGAAGAGATCTGGGCTGTCGGGGTTGAAATAGGATACGATCAATTTCAATTGGTTCCCGGAACTGCCATGTATGATGATCATGTGCCATTCATCGAAAAAGGTATTCCGGCTATCGATATTATTGATTTCGAGTACCCCGGACCAGACAACCGGTATTGGCACACCCATGATGATACACCTGATAAATGTAGTCCCGAAAGTCTGGAAGCAGTTGGAAATACAGTGTTAACCTGGCTATACCAACAATGAGAGTTATAGGTAAAAAGGACTCATACCATGAGTAATATTTATGCCAATCCCTTCACCTGGGGAAAGCCTGTTAGTGGAAATAACTACATCGCTCGTCCCGATGAACAGGAACACATCACAACAGTCATTGATAAACAAATCCATCTTATTATTACCGGACAACGCGGTATGGGTAAAACCAGCTTGGTTAAACACGTCCTTAACCAGCCCTCCAATGCTTCAATCTATCTGGATCTTAGTTTTGTGGTCAGTCGGGGGGATCTTATCAACCTCATACTAGATGCCGTGGAAAAAAACTTCCCGCTTGCAAAAGCAGAGGGCCAGACTAAAGCGTTACGCGTCAAAGACCAGGATTCAGCATTGACACCTGTTTTTGAACTTTTGTATGATCTGGTTAAGCTCAGTAAACGGAAATTCAGCATCGCCTGGGACGAATTTCAACATCTGGTTAAACTTAAGGATGATCTTATCGGAGAATTAAGAGGGATCCTTAGAAATAGACAGGGTATCACCCACATTATCATCAGTCATCGTGAGGATATCCTCCATAATATATTTGATGATCGAGGGCATCCGTTCTTTGGTCAGTATGAACAGCTCTCTATTAACAATTTGGACCTGAAAGCCTTTAATCATTTCCTTACTCAGCGTTTCCGCCGTATGGGTCTTAGCGATTTCGACTTGGCCGACGCAGTGCTGAATTTCACTAATGGACAAACTCAGCTAACTCAACAATTGGCTCACTCCCTGGCACAATTATGGTTAGAGGGAACAACTACACGTCTTTTGGATCGCTCCATTCGTAAAATGTTGACCGAGCATAATGATCTGTTTGCTTTCCTGTGGGATGGTTTTGGATTGAACGAAAAACGACTATTCCTGGGTTTAGCTGCTGGATATTCTCATCCTACTGAATTGGGTTTCATTAGAAAATTTAAGCTGTCAGCCACCAGCACTGCACATAACACTACTTTAAAACTGTTACGGGAAGGCTGGCTGATCAACCGGGATGAAGGTTATCACATCTACAATCCCCTGTTTCTCAAATGGCTCAGACAGAACAAGGGAATTGCCTGATGAACAGGGTTTCACAATGGGTTTCAGTCGATGTCAATATTGACGAAAAACACCGGGAAGTTGCCATGGATTTTGCTTTGGCTCTTGGTGGCTTGGCTATTGTTGAAAAAGACTGCGTATTCCAAGTCAGCTACCCTCTGGACAATGACACTCAAGTACTCCTCGGCGAGTTTAAAGCTTTCCTGCGAGAGTTGGATTCGGTAGCAAGTGTATCAGAAGATGTGGTTAACCGTGAAAATTGGAATAAAAACTGGCAGGCATTTTTTAAACCAACTGAAATCACTGCACAGATGGTCGTTCTTCCGGAATGGGAAGATCTAACAGCTTTTCCCCATAAAATAAAAACCCGGATCAGGCCGGCCATGGCTTTTGGGACCGGTACTCATGAAACCACTCAACTCTGCCTCCAAATGTTGGAAGTATGTATCAAGGGTCAGGAACGGGTGTTGGACATAGGAACCGGTAGCGGTATTCTAGGCATCACTGCCTTGCATCTAGGGGCAGCTCAAGTGGATGCTATTGAGAATGATCCCTTCACAGAAGAGAATATCGAGGCTAATCTTGAGCTCAATGAGATCACTTCAGGATTTGATCTTCAGATCACTGATAAACCCCTTCTGAATCCACCTTATGATATCATGGTTGTGAATATCATCCGGTCTCGACTTTTTCCAATTTTACCGAATTACTTCAATTCTGTTCGGTCTGGAGGACAAGTGATCGTCTCCGGTCTGCTGGCTAGTGAAGATATAGAAACCCGGAATCTGTTGAACACCTCTCCCTGGAAAATCATAAAAACCTACACAAAGAACGAATGGATCGCCTATTTATGCGAAGTCAAATAAAACAGATTCATAAGAAAAAGGAATTAACCGCAGAGAGCGCTAAGAGCGCAGAGAATAGTATCAGGCCTATGAAATTATACATACTGAGGGTCTTACAAATAATTCTTTTTATTATATCAGTCCTGTTGCTGATCAATTGTGATCAGGTTCCAACAACTCTGGATGAAGAACCTTATATTCAAGGTACTGAAGTGAATACTTTTTCGGTGGCAGTCACCGCTTTTGAATTTGATTATCTTTCACAGGAATTCTTTATATCTGTCGCTATTAGCAGTCCGGAAGAAATTTCCACCAGCGAAGCTCATTTATACCTGCCCCAGACTATTAATGTGGCATCACTTAGTTTGAATGATGACGGACTTCAGGGAGACATCCAGGTCAATGACGGTTCCTATGATGCAAACTGGATTTTGCCTGATTCCTTATCCTCCTACATTGACAGTCTTTGGACATTAGAGGTGTCTGTCAGTTCCGGAGCAGATCTCAAGCAAATTACTCAAACCTTACAGCCGGAGCGACCTGCTCCTCCTCTTATCTTAAGTGCAAGTCATTTGGACACTCTTACTCTGTCGATAGATGGTCTGGTGTTGGATACCCTGGAGGTGGAGCTAACCCACCCCAAAGGTCTGGACGAGATTCGGGACGTGAGTATGATGTCACTTAAACCCGATGGTAATTATGCCAACAATGGTCAACCTATTCCGCTTTATGATGATGGCAGCAGTGAAGTGTTTTTCACATTTGACAGTGTGGATTTTACCAGTGGTGACAGAATTGCCAATGATGGGATCTATAGCTTGCTTCTGGCACTCACACCTACAAATCTCAGTGGAACCTACTATTGGACCTTCAATGCCCGCACCTGGCTGGGTATTGCAGCAGAACCTCTGGAAGATTCACTAGTGGTTCTACCCCCACCCGGACTGATTAAATCAGCACCTAATACAAATAGCATGCTGGGGGTTTTCCAATGAAAAGGTTACTGGCAATTCTGATTCTGCTCTCCGGAATATCATTACAGGCTCAATTGATGCGACCACCTCAAT
>JAUVKO010000028.1 GCA_030596225.1 Fidelibacterota bacterium | reverse complement strand
CTGCCTGTAATTTCTTCATCTTTTACCGTTTTACTTCACTTAATATTTTATCCATAGCCATGGCTATGCAGAAAACATTAAGATCGTAAAAGCACTAAAATATTTTGAAGTTAATAGACACTTTAGAACTGCAATTGGTATTAAATGAGTCCGGATTTATATATCCAGAGCTTTAAGAAACTTGCTGATCTTATACTCAATTTCTTGCCACTCTTCAGCAGGGTCTGATCCCAAAACGATCCCGGCACCGGAATAAAGTGAGACCTGTTCCTTTTCAATGAGAGCAGAGCGGATAGCCACTACAAATTCGGTAAGATCATGTCCTATAAAACCAATGGGAGCAGCATACCAACCCCGGTTGAAGGGTTCCAAGTCATCTATCGCCTCAAGAGCAATGTCAGTAGGATAACCTCCCATGGCAGGTGTCGGATGAAGGTCTTTGATCAAATCTGCATCACTGGTTTCATTGTCCAATTCGCCCACGAAGTGCTTACACAAATGTTGTACATGCGAAAGTTTGGTGATCTGAACCTCTTTATCAACACTAAGCTTTTGACAGTGCTTTTGAAGAATGCTCTCGATCGTATCTACAACAATGGCGTGTTCCCTGAGTTCTTTGTCGGAATTGAGTAATGCTTTAGAATAGCGCTCATCATCACGTGTCGTTTTACCCCTGGGGCGAGTGCCGGCAATTGCTTCAGTATGAATCGTGCGTCCCTGACGCCTGAATAAACGCTCCGGAGTTGCTCCAAGGAAAGCATGATCTTCATCAGTCTGAAAATAGAAATTGAAGGTTTCCTCAGACATCCTGCGTAAACGCAGTAAGTAGGCAGTAGGATTCACAGGGTCATTGAAAGTCAAAGTGGCTTTTCGCGCAAGGACAACCTTCTCATACTTATTGGCTTTCATGTCGGATAGTGCTGCTAAAACAGATTTATCCCAATTTTCCCGGTTGGGGATGTCAAGTCGATGAAGGATAGCACGCTCTTCATCATTATCCAGAGTCAATTCAAATTGGAGCTGATCCAGTTGGGAAATTAACTCATCCAGTTGGTTCTCTCTATTTATTTGGTGGTGATAATTGCACACCAGAAAAGTACCGGCAGCCGAGCGGTGAAGTTCAAATTGCGGGATGATAAACCGGTAAGCTCCAAAGTTTTTCCATTCCGCTGCGGGGAGAGTGTTTTGATTGAATTGGAAACCGCCATAATAACACAAGTCCGAATATTTTGGATCTAAGAAGGATCTTAATTTTGTAAAAAGTTTGTGCAGATCAGGAGTTTCATCGCCGGAAACCTCATGGGCAATGCCAACACCGGCCATTTTGAATTCCTGATTTCGGTTTGACCAATATGTCTTTACCGGAATTGATTGACAGGCCAACCACTGCATTGCCGCTACATCTTCAATTGCCACCTTGCAGCGAATAATTCGCGATGTATAAGAATTTCTCAATTCTTCATAGGAGTTTTGCAGTTGTTCAAGCAGTCGATGTTTTGCGGAAGAGAGTGCCAGTGGGTCCATATCGATTAGATTTATTATTTAGACAGTGATGCAAGATATCGTTGAATGAGTTGAAAGCAGTCATCTAACATGGCGACTATTTACTGCAAAGGTATAAGGTGAGCAAACAATATTTTTTCACTGCAAAGGTTAAACATTTCAAATTAAAAATCATCATTTCAATTTCCCCAATGTCCCAACTTTCAAACATCCGAACTTGATAATCCATTGAATCCACTAACCCATCAAACTCAGAAACTCACTTTTCGAGCATCCTCGTTTCACACGGTCTTCACTCTTCGCTTTCAGCTACGACTTGGCAAGCAGGATTCAGGAACTCATAAAACTCAAAAAGTAGCAACCCTTGTTTCACCGTCTTCAGCGATTAAATTCCGCATCGTGAAGGAGAGGCAATTTGGCCTTACAGTTACTAAGCAATGTCAGTATTGTTTTTATTTACAGGGAAGCAAATTTCAAATCGGAAACCACTTTGCAAACACATCTTACTCAGACCTCCCGGACTTATCAAGTTTCTGATCGCCAGTCCATAACGATTCAAGATATGATCATGCATATCCTTTAAATTAGAATATTCTTTATTATGAGTGAATCACAAAAAGACAAAAAGCCAATTTTACTCTCAGGTATCCAACCCTCAGGTCATCTGGCTTTGGGAAATTATGTGGGTGCTATGCGTAACTGGGTGAACCTGCAGGAGGATTATCTGGGTATTTTTATTGTGGTTGATATGCATGCCATCACAGTTAGACAAAAGCCGGCAGATCTGCGCAATCGCTGTCTCTCTTTTGCAGCCCAATATCTGGCAGCCGGAATTGATCCTGAAGAGAATATCATATTTATTCAATCCCATGTGCCCCAACATGCTGAACTTGCCTGGATTCTTAATTGCTATACCTATATGGGTGAGCTGAACCGCATGACTCAGTTCAAGGACAAGTCCAAGCGCCATAATGATAATATCAACGCAGGGCTATACTCATATCCTGCTCTCATGGCGGCAGATATTCTTTTATATCAATCTGATTTGGTTCCAGTTGGCGCAGATCAAAAACAGCATTTGGAACTGACCCGAGATATCGCAAATCGTTTCAATAATACTTATAGCCCGACATTTAAAGTTCCTAAGCCTTTTATCCCTAAAGCCGGTGCCCGCATTATGAGTCTTCAGGAACCTGAAAAGAAGATGTCAAAATCTGATAGCAATGCGAATAATTATATAGCACTGCTTGATCCACCGGATGTTTTGAGGCGCAAGATAAAGCGAGCTGTGACGGATTCAGCGCGAGAGATCACGCCTGACTCACTACAAAATCCTGGTATCGGTAATTTACTCACCATTTTTTCAACATTAAATGATCTGGATGTAAACGAAGTCGTAAATCGCTTTGCCGGGCAACAGTACAGTGTATTCAAGGGGGAATTAGCAGACTCTCTGGTTGCTTTTCTTGAGCCATTTCAACAGCGTTACAATAAGATTATGGATGAGAAAGGATATTTAACGAGTATTCTGGATGAAAGTGCCCAGCGAGCCCGCTATATGGCATCGAAAACATTGAGTAAGGTCTACCGTAAGATAGGCTTTGTTGCACCTGGTCGTCCCAGATGATGATCAAGCCCCATCGTATTGATTTGGAAATGTTTGAGGGTCCATTGGACCTTTTGTTATTTCTGATCAAACGCGATGAGCTGAATATTTATGACATCCCCGTTGCTCAGATTACGAAAGATTTTCTTGAGTATGTAAATTTGGCCAAAGAATTAAAGCTTCATTCTGCAGGTGATTTTGTACTCATGGCCGCTACACTGATGAAGATCAAGGCTCGTATGTTACTGCCTATTGAAGCAGATGGTGATGAAGAGATCGAAGACCCCAGAACAGAGCTTATGAACATGCTGCTTGAATACAAACGCTATAAGGAAGCAGCCGGGGCATTTTCTAACCTGGAACGGGTTGAGCGGCCACACTACTATCACATCCCGGGTGCCTGGGACCCTCAACAGGAAGACAAGACGGCCATCCTTGAAGATATAAAGTTATATGATATCATGTTGACCTTCCGGTATTTACTAAAAAATTATGAAGAACCCGTAACTCATTCTGTTGCCATTGAAGAGGTAACGATGTCCGAACAGGTAGGTTTTCTGAATGGTTTGTTACAGGCGAAAACAAGTCTTAAGTTCTCAAGTCTATTAGAGCAGTTTGAGTCTCGCTTGATCGTTGTGGTCACTTTCCTTGCTATTCTTGAAATGTTGCGTGGCCGGCAGATTAAGGTCAAGCAGACAAAATTATTTGATGATCTTCTTCTATCCCGAGGTGCTGAATTTGGAAATTAATGAACTGAAACAGATCGTCGAAGCTCTGTTAATTGCTACTCCGGAACCCCTGACAGAAACTCGCTTCAAAGCTTGTATGGGGAGGGCAGAGCCGGTATTACCTTTAGATGAGATTATCGAGGAGCTTCAAGCTGAATATTCTGCGTCTGATCGGGCCTTCTTTATAAAAGAAGTCGCTGGTGGTTACCAGTTGGTGACCAAAGCTGAATATGAGATATTTGTAAAGGGGCTTTTTTCCAAATCTGGAAAGTTACGTTTATCGCAAGCAGCCCTTGAGACACTGGCTATCGTGAGTTATCGTCAGCCGGTAACCCGTAACGATATTGAAGCTATTAGGGGAGTAAGTTCTGATTCATCTCTGCGGACACTTTTAGACAGAAAATTACTTGAGATCAGAGGCAGGGATGATGGACCGGGACGTGCGTTACTATATCGTACCAGTATTGAATTTTTGCAGTACTTTGGTTTGAATTCTGTCAAGGATCTTCCCAAGCTTCGGGAAGTTGAAGACATTCTCAGCGAGGATCAGGGCGAATTAGTGTAGTGGCTCCAATACGATGCTCTGAGATAACTCTTTATAAACCGCTAAGAACGCTAAGAACACAAAGAAATAATTAAAATGTCAGAATTGTCTGAAAATGCACTGTCCGAAAAGATTCTTGGGGCTGCAATTGAAGTGCATCAAGAGCTTGGACCTGGTCTATTGGAATCGGCTTATGAAGCAGCATTATTTTTCGATTTGAATAGTTTAGATTTGATGGTTCAGAAACAAGTACCACTGGATATATCGTATAAAGGGAATATCCTAAAGGTAGGATTCAGGATGGATTTACTCGTTGAGGACAAAGTTATCATTGAATTGAAAACGGTTGAAAAAACCACAGACGTACATTTAGCCCAAATTTTAACATATTTAAAACTTAGCAAAAAGAAATTAGGGCTAATTTTAAATTTTAATGTAAAGTATATGAAATTAGGTATCAAAAGGGTTGTCAATAACCTTTAAGAGGATATGAGTATAAAACTTTTTGCGACCTTGGCGGCCTCTGCGGTAAATAAAAAGCATAATATGTAGTAGATCTTGTGATAATGACTGAGAACCCAGAAAAACAAATTCGATTCAATCGGTTTCTGGCTATGGCTGGACTGGGATCACGACGTGTTTGTGATGACCTCATTCAGCAAGGTCTGATAACTGTAAATGGGCAAATCGAGAAGAATCCTGCAACTAGAATCAACCCGACACGGGATGAAGTAGTGTTTCAGGGAAAACAGGTCCAGCTGGAAATCCAATATCAGTATTACTTGTTGAACAAGCCGGCTCAGGTGATCACCACCACCGATGATCCTTATGGAAGAACAACTATTATCGATCTGCTACCCTCTCAAGAGCGCATCTATCCGGTTGGACGACTGGATTATGATACGACGGGGGTAATTTTACTTACAAATGATGGAGATTTAGCCTACAGTTTAACTCACCCCAAATTCCAGATCCCGAAAACCTATTCGGTCCGAGTATTAGGAAAAGTGAATCAAACGGATTTTGACCAAATAGCGCTTGGCATAAATATTGAAGCAAAGACTCCTGCCATCGCTGAAGTCCTTGATCACAGTTACACCGATCGATTTACTGATATAAGGTTGGTGCTGAGAGAAGGACGTAAACGCGAGATCAAAAGAATTTTTATGGCTCTTGGACATAAAGTGGTCAAACTGCACCGGGAGCAATTTGCATTTTTGAGAGTAGATGATCTCCCTGTGGGAAAATATCGTGAATTGTCATCAGCTGAGATCACAAAATTGAAGGAATTGGCACATGGATATCAAGGGTAAACGAGTCATGATCTTTGGTGGTTGGGGACTGGTCGGTTCGGCCATCGCTAAACAATTGCTTGAGGAGCAACCCTCAGAAATAGTGGTGACCTCCCTGCGTAAAAATGAGGCGGATGAGATTCATTCAATTTTGGAGAACCATCCCCTGAATCAAGGTACAAACATCGTGTCTGTTCATGGCGATCTATTTGTTCGTGAAGAACTATCGGACATGTCAAAAGCAGATATCTATTCCAAAGCGGAGCAAGTAGAATTACTCATCCATGATATTTACGATGACCTGGGGTCTGATATTGTCCATAATTCCAAATTGTTTCAGATCATGGATCTCCATAAACCACAGATTCTCATCGATTGTATTAATACGGCGACTGTGTTTGCCTATCAGAATGTTTACCAGATTGTAGCTCAACTACGGGATGAGATCAGTGAGATTCGCCAGGGAAAGGCTTCTGATAATACCCTGATTGAGACCGTGGAGCGTATGATTTCCACTCTTTACATACCTCAACTTATTAGGCATGTCCAGCTTCTCATAGAGAGTATGCGCCAAGCTGAAACAAAACTTTATCTCAAGGTCGGTACTAGCGGAACGGGTGGAATGGGGTTCAATATTCCATATACTCATTCTGAGGACAAACCATCCAAGATGTTAATGAGTAAATCCTCTTTGGCTGGTGCCCATACAATGTTGCTTTGGCTGTTGGGACGGACACCTCATGCTCCCATTGTTAAAGAAATTAAGCCTACTGCAGCTATTGCCTGGAAAAAGATCGGTTATGGTAAAGTCGTGCGACGTGGATCTCACATTCCATTGTATGATGCCTTGCCAAGTGTGGACTCAGTTCTTGGTCAGGAGCTGATCAGCAATCCTGATGTAACCTGGAAGCGTCTCGGAGATGACTATCTGGAATCAGTCTACATTGATGCAGGTGAAAACGGATATTTTTCGGCAGGTGAATTTTCAGTTCTTACTGGAGAAGGCCAGATGGAATTTGTGACACCGGAAGAAATCGCTGATCTAACTATGTTAGAGATCAAAGGTGGAAATACCGGCAATGATATTATTTCCAGTCTGGATAGCTCAGTATTATTGCCTTCCTATCGCGCCGGTCTGATCCGGAAAGATGCTCTTGAAAAAATGGAAGTTCTGGAGGAGGAGACCGGGAAAGACAGTGTGGCCTTCGAATTGCTGGGACCTCCCCGTTTAACCAAACTGCTATATGAGGTGTATATTCTCAAACGTATTAAGGGAAATATAAAAGCCGTGCTGACTGCTGATCCGGAAGAATTGGCAATTCAGATGGAAAAAGAGATCCTTGAGAACCAGGAATTGCGTTCTACCATTCTTTCGGTTGGTACACCTATTCTCCTCAAAGACGGTGTCACCTTTCTGCGTGGTCCGGATATGTCTGAGCCCAATTTCGAGGGACATACTGTACTTAAGATCAATGAAGAAAATATTGAAAAGTGGACCGGTGGAGGTTGGCTGGATCTCCGTGTTTCCAACGTAAAGAAATGGCAGAAACGGCTGGCTGCTTTAGGTGCAGATATGAAAAAAGAAACCAAGCAGGATTATTCTTCCTACTATTTCAGGAACCGACGCTTTCTTGGGGGCACACAGCGCATGGATATTGGAATCATTGTAAATTGGGTGCTTGAGTACGAAGACATGGGGTACCGCATAAAATAATATCTTTAATTGTTATAGTAAAAACAGGTCTCCGTCTATGCCCTAAGGGCTTCGCCGTGACAAGTAAGACCTGTCTCTATCAAAAAAATCAACCAAATCATAACAATCCAAATTATTCTACAAAATTCAATCATTTAGGGTTGTTCTTCTCGGTTGTGTTGGCATCTTCCATCTTCTATATTGCGCCGCTTTGAAACGACTATATGAAATATTGTTCAACAACAGTAGCTTTTTGAAATTATGATTATTGCTATTGATGGTCCTGCGGCATCGGGGAAGAGTTCTACTGCTCATGGAGTAGCAGAGCGTCTAAATTTTCGTCATATTGACACCGGTGCAATGTATCGGGCCATTACATTAAAAATAATCAATGAAAAATTAGATCTATTCCAGACAGACAAGCTCCAAACGCTATTGGATAAGCTTGATCTCCGGGTCGATTTTAGTAACGATATCCAGGATCTGTATCTCGACGGCCAACTTTTAGGTGACGAGATCCGCTCGACGGAAGTCACTGATATGGTGGCAGATGTCAGTGCTGTTTTTAGCGTAAGGCAGCGCCTGTTGGGTGTCCAGCGGGCTGTGGCTGAGGCTCATGATGTGGTTCTGGAGGGTCGGGATATTGGTACGGTGGTATTCCCGGATGCCAAGATCAAGATCTATATGGTGGCTGATTCCAGAGTTCGTGCTCAACGTCGACAGAAGGATTTTGCCAGCCAGGGGATTAAAAAGTCTCTGGATGAGCTTGAGAAAGAGATCCTTGCCAGAGATGAACATAATGCCAACCGTAAACTGGCTCCAATGAGAGCCGCTGATGATGCGATTACTCTTGATACAACAAACATAAGTATCGAGGATCAAATAGAATTTATTGTCTCCAAGGTGGAGGCAGAGAAGTCAAACGGAGGAAACTTAATGACCAAGAAACAAGATCTGGATGCCAAAGTCGAAGAAGGTGAAGAAACGACTGAAGTATCTGCTGAATCCCAAGACGCCGTCGAGATGACGCCCGCCGAGGAAACAACGGAAACTGCCCCGGAAGAAGTTAAAGAGGGAGAACCTGTAGCTGAAGAAAAAGCTGAGGAAGCTGTTGAAGAAGAAGTAGCCGAAGCCCCTGTTGAAGAAGAGCCTGCTACTGAAGAAGCTAAGGAAGAAACAACAGAACCCGTAGCTGAAGAAAAAGCTGAGGAAGCTGCTGAAGAAGAAGTAGCCGAAACCCCTACTGAAGAACCTGCAGTGGAAAAAGCTGTAGCTGATGCCCCTGTTGAAGAACCTGCAGTGGAAGAAGCCAAGGATATTTCTCAGGGTAAACGTGCCCTGATGAACGATCTTTTCGCTAGTATTAAAACTTTGAAGAAAGATGATCTACCTGAAGAACAGGTTGTATCCAGTAAGGAATCTATTGCTTACCAGGAACTCCTGGATCACGCTGTAGTTGATCTGGATCAACAGTCATTGGTGAAAGGTCGTATCATATCTGTTACTGATCGTGAGGTCATGGTAGACTTTGGATTTAAATCTGAAGGCATGGTTCCACGTTATGAATTTGATGATGACGTGCCAAATGTTGGCGATACAGTAGAGCTATTTCTTGAGCGTATCGAGGATAAACTTGGTCAGGCAGTTTTATCCAAACGCAAAGCTGAATTCATGCTTGTTTGGAATAATGTCAAACAGAAATATGCTGATGGTGAAACGGTTGAAGGAACTATTTCACGTCGTATCAAAGGTGGAATGGTAGTCAATATTCTCGGCGTTGATGCGTTCTTACCTGGATCACAGTTAGACGTTCGACCCATCAGAGATTTTGATGCTTATGTTGGAAAATCATTCGAATTTAAGATCGTTAAGGTCAATGAATTCCGTAAAAATATTGTAGTCTCTCGTAAAGAGTTATTAGAAGAGAGTCTTAAAGAACAACGCAGTAAATTGCTGGAAGAGATCGAAGTTGGACAGATCCTTGAAGGTCGCGTTAAAAATATCACAGATTTTGGTGTTTTTGTTGACCTGGGTGGAATCGACGGTCTGCTTCACATAACTGATCTTTCATGGGGTCGCGTTAATCATCCATCTGAAGTTCTTAATTTGGATGAAGATATCATGGTCAAGGTTATAGATTATGATACCGAAAAGCAGCGCGTTTCCCTGGGTCTCAAACAATTGAAACCTCATCCATGGGAAAGTGTGATTGAAAAATATCCAGAAGGATCAACTGTCTCTGGTAAGGTAGTTAGCCTGGCAAATTATGGAGCCTTTGTTGAACTAACTGCTGGTGTAGAAGGACTGGTTCATATTTCTGAGATTTCATGGACTCAGCACATTAAGCATCCTTCTGATGTCTTTAATGTGAGTGATGAAATTGAGGCAATCGTGCTCTCAGTAGACGCTGAAAACCATAAAATATCTCTTGGTGTCAAACAATTGCAGCCCGATCCATGGACTACAATTGAAGAGAAGTATCTGGTTGGGTCAGTTCACGAAGGAACGGTTCGGAATCTCGCTCAGTTTGGTGCATTTATCGAACTTGAAGAAGGCATTGATGGTTTGGTTCATATCTCTGACCTGTCTTGGACCAGTAAGGTCCGTCATCCCAAGGAGATCGTCCAGCGTGGTGACAAGATCGAGGTTAAGATCCTGGACATTTCTCAGAGCGAACGTAAGATCTCTCTGGGAATCAAACAGGCCCAGGAAAATCCATGGCCAGTGCTGAAGGAGCGTTTTGCTATCAATTCAGTACAGCAGGGTACGGTCATTAAACTGCTTGAAAAAGGAATCATCCTTAGTTTTCCGGATACTGATGTAGAGGGTATCATCCTTCTAGGTAACTTCCGTAAAAATGAGCGCAAGAATATTCTGGATCAGTTTGAAGCTGATGCTCAAGTTGAAGTAAAGGTTGTCGAAGTTGATGCAACTGAGAAAAAAGTTGTAGTCAGTCATGAGGCAGCTATTAAGGACAAAGAACAAGCTGAGGTTGATGAGTTTATCCGTGGCCAAGGTGAAGTTAGTGATAAACTGGAGATTCCTGAAGCAATCGTCAGCAAGATCCGTGAGGCAGAACAAGTCGCTGCAGAGAAAACTGAAGAGGAACCAGCCAAGAAGAAAGCTGCTCCAAAGAAGAAGGCAGCCCCAAAAAAGGAAGCTGCTGCTGCGGAAGCTGAAGAAAAACCAGCTAAGAAGAAGACAGCCCCAAAAAAGGAAGCTGTTGCTGAGGAAGCTGAAGAGGAACCAGCCAAGAAGAAAGCTGCTCCTAAGAAGAAGGCAGCCCCAAAAAAGGAAGCTGCTGCTGAGGAAGCTGAGGAAAAACCAGCTAAGAAGAAAGCTGCTCCTAAAAAGAAAAAAGCGGAAGAAGCTGAAAAAGCTCCTGAAGCCGATGCAGAGGACGGGAAAAAGGAATAATTCTCTCGTAAACATGTATCATCGGGATTGTTTTCCCGAGTTGAATAATAAAAGCGGTGCTCATTCTGGTAATTCAGATGCACCGCTTTTTCTTTAGCCCTCTTCAGAGAATATATTTCACCATATTCATGGGAAGATAAACATGCAGCTGTAATGCTATTCTCGATTTGTTGGCTTGTAATTAAACATTATATTATCAAGATGTTTAAAAAAATATTTACACAAGATATTCAAATTAAATTAGGGTCTCTATTCCTGGCTATCGTCCTGTGGTTCTTTGTGGTGACAGATATAGAGTACTACTTCGATCTTGAAATTCCGCTCAAGGTAGAGGGCTTGTCAGATGAAAAAGCTTTCAATAATGAAATTCCTGAACTGATTACCGCTAGATTTCGTGGAAAGGGACACACACTCCTCTGGGCAAATATGACAATGCCTCTCTCAGAAACCGGATTAATTCTGGATCTCACTAAGACAAAGAATACTCAGGTTTATTATCTGAACGAGTATTTCAATGAACATCCGGATAAGTTTTTTATCCCCAGAGACTATAAACTGGACCTTATTCATATCGTTGAACCGGAATCTGTTTGGGTGAGTGTTGAGCATATGGCTCACAAAGAATTGAATGTCAAAGTTCAGGCAGATATTACACCGGCGTTAGGCTATATGCTGGTTGGTGACATCAGTGTTGAGCCGAACAAAGTCATGGTGCATGGTCCTGTCTCTCTGCTAGAAGGTATGACCAGCATTTCTGTCCCCGCACTTACGATCCAGGAGGTCAATGCTGATGTTGCTGTAAAGCTGCCCCTGACTGTAGAGCCTGCACAGCTATTTAGTCTTGATACAAAAGAAGTAACCCTCACTGCTGATATTCAAAGTATCGGATCAGTAGAATTTCAGAATATCTCCATCAGGCTTGAGAATGTTCCGCGGGGGATTGAAGTATCGGTAATACCTCAGCTCATTGGTTTGGAAGCGGAAGGTGGACTGGATCGATTACTGGAATTGAAGCCGGAAGATTTCACCGTTAGTTTTGATTATGGGGCAAATTGGAATCCTGATGAACAATTATATGTGCCTGAAGCAGTCTTGCCAATGGGCGTTCAGCGCGTTAGTCGTTTCATTCCAGAGAAAATAGAGATCGTACAAAAATAAATGCACGAACCAGTTATCCTGGGGATTGAAACTTCCTGCGATGAAACAGCTGCTGCTCTTTTTCGCGGTCATCGTCTCATTCATCATATCACAGCCACCCAGCTGGTTCATACCGACTATGGCGGGGTCGTCCCCGAATATGCCTCACGGGAGCACAACAAATTGTTAGGACCAGTAGTGAGGGGGATGCTGGAACAGGCTGAAATGACGCTTGACGATATTGATGGTATCGCTGTGACTCAGGGTCCCGGTCTGGCTGGTTCACTTCTGGTTGGTTTGAGCTACGCCAAAGGTCTTGCTCTGGGAATGGATGTTCCTCTATATGGAATTAATCACATCGAAGGTCATATCTTTGCGAATTTTATTGGTCAAAAAGAGCTGCCGACCCCTTTCCTTTGCTTATTAGTATCTGGTGGGCATACGCAACTTATCCATGTAGAGGGACCTCAAACATATAAGCTCATTGGCCAAACTCGCGATGATGCTGCCGGTGAAGCCTTCGATAAAGTCGCCAGATTACTTGGTATTGGTTATCCTGGTGGACCTCTTATTGACCAGCTGAGTCGAGAGGGGAATGCAAAATTTCATCATTTCCCCAGAAGTTCATTCCCCAATAGTTACGATTTTTCGTTTTCAGGACTTAAAACGAATGTCCTGCAGTACATCAATAAGCAGGAATCTACATTCATCAAATCACACTTGGCTGATATTGCTGCCAGCTTTCAGGAAGCTGTTGTGGATGTTCTGTCAAAACAGTCCATTCAGGCCGCCCGGGATTTGGGACACAATCGGATTGTTTTAGCTGGTGGGGTTGCGGCTAACTCAAGATTACGGCAGAGAATGATTGAGTTGACTGATGAACATAGCATGAAACTGTTCCAGCCGGATTTACGTTTTTGCACTGACAATGCGGCTATGATCGCATACATGGGTTACTGGAAAGCATTTTTCAATAACCCGGATTCTCTGGACATTGCCGCTATTCCCAATCTAAAACTTAGCTTTGGCCAATAAATGATCCTGCCATTCGGCTATTCTCTTGAAGCCGAGTTTCCCGGTGGTTTGCTCCTCTTCTTTACCCTCACTGGCATCATGCTGCTTTATGTGTTTTGGACCAATTGGAGACGTCGTAGCACAAAGAGACAAATGAGCAAAGGACAGATGGGGCTGATCTTTTTTTTACGATTTGCAGCTGTGCTGCTACTAATTATACTGGTGTTAAATCCACAACTAACTTTAAACCGAACTCGCTCAATACCCCAAAGGATAGCTGTAATAATAGACCAATCCCGAAGTATGCTAAGTGCCTGGCAAGGGAGCGGTATGGATCTGCAGGTATCCATTATTAGCATTATCAATGACCTTAAAGATAGCTATGAAATTGATGTATGGAGCATGGATGGGGATATTCTTGAGCTGGAATCACTTGAATTCACTAAGGATATTAGTGTATTCTCATGGATTCCCTCTTTGCGGAAATCTAAAGATGAGAAGAATATTTATAGTGCGGTCTTTACCATTTCTGATGGACATCTTAACGGAGGTCAGTCACCTCTGGATCTTCCCTGAATTTTTTGGGGTTGGTTTTATCTTCGGTCATCTCAGGATATGAGATATGAGTGTTGAGAATAAAGATACGATCTGGTTTTCCTCATCACTCACTACTCAACACGCAACTCTAAGTGGTCGAAGATAAAA
>JAUVKO010000262.1 GCA_030596225.1 Fidelibacterota bacterium | reverse complement strand
TGAAAATGGCTATGAATAGACGCGATCACAAAATCAAACCCGGCTAACAGGTCTTCATCGAAATCCAGTCTACCGTCGCTGAGGATGTCTGTTTCAATACCTTTGAAGATATGAAAATCAGGGTATTGTTCATTCAGTTCTGCAATGCGGTCCCACTGAGCTTTAACCCGGTCGGGCTTTAAGCCATTTGCATAATACGGCGCCTGGGAATGCTCACTGATTCCCAGATATTGATAGCCCAGGTCGATAGCACCTTGCACCATCTGCTGCAGGCTGTTCTTGCCATCACTCCAAGTCGAATGGGCATGAATGACACCTTTGATATCCTGATTTTGTATCAGAGAGCGGTCAACAGAAAAAGTGCTGAAATGATCTCTGAGCTCCGGTTCGATCCATTGGATACCCAACCAGTCACAAAGTTCCGGCTCAGTCATACCGCTTGAGTCAAAACTTACACTACTTTCAGAATTTTGAGATATTCCTTTTAATAAAAGTGCTGATTCGATCCTATTTAGATAGCTATCTCCACCGGTGAGCATCAGTTGCCGCAATTGGAAATCAACTGCATCGGCTGTCCACAAATTAATATGTAGACCGGTAGTATCAGTTAAGATCATCGGCTCTGAACTTGTGGGCTCAAGCGCAAAGTGGGCTTTGAGATTCTCTTTTAGTGCTTCCGGATTAGCTTCAATGAGTAAATCAATACTTTGGATTAATTCATTCCCCCGGCGCAGTTGACCGGTGAGTTCAATTCGTTTTACAGATGGCAATCCTGATAATTTCTCCAGCCAGGCTTTACCGACGTTCACAGCAATATCCAGATGGAAATCCCGGGCATGTTTAGCTTGAAAATCAATAGCCTTGAGGAGCTGTATTGCCAGTTTTGGTCCAAAGCCCTTCCAGCGTGATAATGCTTCCGTTTTACAGGCTATCTCAAGCGAATTAAGACTATTTATCTGGTGGTCTTGCCACAGAATTTGAACTTTCTTCACTCCCAGACCCGGCAAACTGAGTAAATCCGGCAAACCAGGCGGTAAACGTGATTCCAGTTCCTTTTCGTAAACAGGACCGCCACTTTTGGCGTAATACAGAATAATATTGGCTAAACTGACACCAATCCCTTTGATATCCTTTAAACGATCCTCATCAATAAGCACACCCATTTCTTCCGGATGGTTTTCAATGATGAGTGCCGCTTTTTCAAATGCTCTGATTTTATATGGATTTTCATCCAGAAGGGTCATCATGGCAGCAAGCCGTGTGACCCTGGCGCTGATCTGAGAATTATTCATAGCTCAAAATAGTTGGTGAGTTTGTGAGTTCAATGAATTTTGTGGATTGGGAAGTTGGGAGTTGGATTATGAGAACAAATTTAAAACGGTTTCTGAGTTTTTCAGAGTGGAGCGATGAAAAGTATCGAAGGATCCGTTTTTTTAGATAAAGCAATGGTTATTTGAATACTGGTGCCATTTTCTCATATTGGAACCATGAATGTACGCCGACTCGAACAAAAAAGAGATCTGATCAACTTGATCCGCTCCTGGTTCTCAGGACAGGGTTTCTTTGAGTTGGAAACCCCGCTTCTGGTTCCATCTCCAGGAATGGAGGTCCATCTGCATGGTTTCAAAACCGACTACATTGATTTTCAGAATGAAGCTCAGAAATATTTTTTACCGACTTCCCCGGAATTCGCTATTAAGAAAGCACTGGGAAATGGATTTGAAAAAGTGTTTGAGATTGCAAGAGTGTTCCGCAATCAAGGCGAATTAAGCCCCCAGCATCATCCGGAATTCAATATGCTGGAGTGGTATCAACCCGGCAATTACCTGGATATCATGCAGGATGTGGAAGCTTTGTTGGCCTACTTAAACAAAAATTTCGAGGCTATTCATACTCCGACTGATTTTTCATGGAGTAAAGGTGTGAAAAGATCCTCCATTTTATCCTGTTTTCAGAAATACGCAGGACTTGACCTGTTGAAAGGGATGAACAATAATAGTCAGTGGCGCACATCGGCAGCTCAAGTCCTCAATGAAATAATTCCTGATGATGAGCCCTTTGATGATATCTTTTTTCGGGTCTGGATGAAACTCATCGAACCAAAACTGGGACTGCACAAACCGGAGATCGTCTATGATTACCCAGCTTCCATGGCTGCTCTATCTAAACTGAAAGAACCTGATAGAGTCTGGTCAGAACGCTTTGAACTATATATCCAGGGAATTGAGATTGGGAATGCCTTTAGTGAATTAACCGATTCAAAGGAGCAGGCTCAGCGCTTTAAGATCGCCAATCAGCAGCGAAGAGCTCTTGGTTATCCACCCCATCCTGTTGATGAGAATCTGATCAATGCTGTTGGAAAAATGAAACCCACAGGGGGCATTGCCATCGGCTTGGAACGGCTGGTAATGGTGCTTACCGGGGAATCAGATATTTCTCAATTTTTTCTTCAACCAGTAGCTGCAACAAAGCGCACATAATACACTTTAGGTGCTTTTGCCCCAAAAGCACCTAGGACCACATTCCCATTTTGATCACGCCAATTGGACAGTTCACGATCTCTCAAGGGTAGGCCGGAATACACATAGTTGCCATATTCATAGCTATATGATTCCAGTACCAGTTTATAGAGACCAAGAGGAATCCCGACGAAATTGGCTGGATAAACAGGTAGCCCGTTAGATGTATCCAGGTTGACAGCGACTGCCAGAGTAGAGTAAAACCCGCGGGTAGAATCAGCGGAAAAAACCTCATCCATGATCACACCACAGAAATTGGTTTCAATGGGTGTATTCCAGGAAAGGGAAGCATAGTTGGCAATGGATACAATAGTGGTGTCATCCAGCTCTGTCGTCCCCGGCCAATTCCAGTTTAAAGGCAAATCTACAGGTATAGTTGAAGCTGAGATAATCCTGTCGTCAGTGGTCTTCAACTCAATGGTATACTCGGTCCCTGGCTTTAACA
>JAUVKO010000138.1 GCA_030596225.1 Fidelibacterota bacterium | reverse complement strand
TGGACCAATTTCGGTTTTTCGGTACCCCATTACAGATTACCTGGATTTGAAGAGCCAAAGACCGGTGATGTGGTCATTTTTCGTTATCCGAACGATCGCTGGCCGGCTAACCAAATTGGACCGCTGGATCCCAGTCTGAATTACATCAAACGTTGTATTGCCGGTCCGGGACAAACCCTGGAGATCAAGGAAAAAGATGTCTTTATCGATGGGATTCAATTTGCACTCCCGGAACATGGCCGGGCTTCAAAACTCAATTTGTATGACGATGAGTATCAGGAGCGCATGATCTTCCCGCGTGGTATGGGAAACCGGGATCATTTTGGCCCGCTCAATATTCCCGCAGCAGGGGATACACTGGATTTTAGTCAGGACAATCTTGATTTAGCCGTTAATGTTATCTCCCTTGAAGGGCATGAAGTTCGACCGGGGATTTCCGGTCAGCTAAAAATTGATGGAATATCTGCTGATCATTATGTTTGTGAGCAGAACCATTACTTCATGATGGGAGATAATCGTGATAATTCCCATGACAGTCGCTATTGGGGCCTGGTACCGGAATCAAACATCATTGGTGAAGCTATATTGACCTATCTAAGCTGGGAACAAACTGAACCCAACCTGCTGAAACGGATATTCAAGTTACGCCCGGGGCGTATGTTTCGTTTGATTGACTGATTATTTAAAGACAAATTAGAAGCCGTCATCCCGAGCGGAGTCGAGGGACAAAGAATAATTGCTAATGAATGAAATATCCCTCGACTCCGCTCGGGATGACGAGTCTAGTGATCATAACCTGTAATTCTAATTAAGATTTCAATAAATTGAATAGTTCCTGCTACACCAATTTCCTTACTTCCTTTTTACTATGTGGCTAACTATAATAATGCGTTCTTTGCGATAGACTTTATTGTTATTTAAATAATACTTATAACTCATTGAGGCACAATGACATCCCAGGATATTAGAAACCAGTTTATACAGTATTTTAAAAACCGTGACCATAAATTTATCCGGAGTGCCGGTGTGGTTCCGTTTGACGATCCAACGCTCTTGTTCACAAATGCTGGCATGAATCAGTTCAAAGGCATCTTCCTTGAGACAGAAACGGCTGATCACCCGAGAGTTGTCAATTCACAAAAATGTATTCGGGTCAGTGGCAAACATAATGATCTTGAAGAAGTTGGGCGGGATACCTACCATCATACCTTTTTCGAGATGTTGGGTAATTGGAGTTTTGGCGATTACTACAAGGAAGAAGCCATCAAGATGGCCTGGGAGCTATTCACAGAGGTCTGGAAGATTCCCAAGGACAAGCTTTATGCAACAGTTTATAAAGATGATGATGAGGCCTTTGACCTTTGGTCCAATGTCACCGATATACCTAAAGACAACATTTTGCGTTTTGGTGAGAAAGACAATTTCTGGGAGATGGGTGAAACCGGTCCCTGTGGCCCCTGTTCTGAAATACATGTTGATGTTGGTGGAGATCCCGCTATCAACGGTTCCCATCCGGAATTAGGCGTTAATACTGACAATCCCCGGTTTATGGAACTATGGAACTTGGTTTTCATACAGTATTTCAGAGAAGCTGATGGTAGCCTGTCAGAACTTCCCAGCAAACATGTGGATACAGGTGCCGGATTAGAGCGAATAGTAGCCTGTCTGCAGGGAAAAACCAGTAACTACGATACAGATCTGTTTACACCTATCATAGACGAGATCAGTTCACTAACAGGCGTAAATTATGATCCCGGTGAAACTGGTATGACTCATCGAGTTATCGCGGATCATGTTCGGATGCTTACTTTCGCCATATCTGACGGAGCCTTGCCTTCCAACGATGGTCGAGGATATGTACTGCGACGCATTCTCCGGCGGGCTGCCCGGTTTGGTCGCAATCTGGGAATGAATGAAGCATTCATCTATAAACTCGTTCCAACCGTTGTTAAGATCATGGGTGATGCCTATCCCGAACTCCACGAGCGCGTGGCTTATATCCAGAAAGTGATCAAATCTGAAGAAGATTCTTTCAGTCAGACCCTTGATCGGGGTTTACAAATATTTTCCGGTCTGATAAAAGAAAACAAATCTGCCGGAAGATCGCTTATTTCAGGTGAAGATGTTTTTAAATTATACGATACCTTTGGATTTCCTGTTGATCTAACCAGTCTTATGGCTGAAGAAGAAGGTTTTACTGTTGATCTCACCGGATTCGAGGCACTTATGACTGTTCAACGTGAAAAAGCCCGACAATCCACCCAGTTCAAACAAACTACGACTCAGGGGGCAGAGTGGAAAGTCCTCCAGGCCGGGATTCACTCAGATTTTAGTGGCTACAGCCAACATCGTCTGGATACGAGCGTGGTGCAAGTGCTGGAAACCCAGGATAAATTCTTTCTGATTCTTTCTCAGACACCTTTCTATGCTGAAAGCGGTGGTCAGGTAGGGGATACAGGTAGAATTTACAATGCCGGTATGGAATTACGGGTTCTGGATACGAGAAAAGATGGAGATGCAATTATACATGAGACCAAGCTGATTTCCGGTAAATTCAATGAAGAAGCTGCCATAGCTGAGGTTGATGTCAAGCGACGCAGTGATATCATCAAGAATCACAGTGCCACGCATCTGCTTAATGCCGCACTGCGTAAGGTTTTGGGAGATCATGTTAAACAGGCTGGTTCATTGGTGAATGAGGATCATTTGAGATTTGATTTCAATCATTTTGAGAAAATGAGCAAAGATGAGCTGACCAAAGTTGAGAAATTGGTAAATGCTGAAATACGTAAGAATACTCCTGTAAATATACGTCAGCTAAGTTTTGATGATGCCCGAGCAGAGGGAGCTCTAGCCTTTTTCGGTGAGAAGTATGGTGATGAGGTCAGGACTGTCAAATTTGGGGATTATAGCCACGAATTATGTGGTGGCTTACATGTGAATGCCAGCGGTGATATTGGCTTTTTCAGAATTGAATCAGAATCAGCCATTGCAGCCGGTGTCCGCCGGATAGAAGCGGTGACCGGGCAGACTGCTGAAGGCAATGCTCGACGAGAACGTGCAGTGCTTGATCAACTGCGCCATATACTAGCTTCTGATATCCATGATCTGGGAACCAAGGTTCAAAATCTTCTGGATGAGAAGAAATCCCTGGAGAAACAGGTGAAATCCTTGTCATTCGATCAAGCTGCGTCAGTTCTGGAAGAAATTGTTAAGAAAGCACATGTAATTGCTGGTGTTAATACTGTAAGTGATATAGTAGAAGTCCCTGATACAGAGGCACTTAAGGATCTTGGATCTGAACTTATGATTCTCATGGGATCGGGTGTGGGTATTTTGGGTACAGTCATTGATGAAGCACCTTATTTGGTCTGTGTGGTCTCAGAAGATGTCATCGCTCAGCACAAATTGAAGGCTGGGAATATTGTGCGGGAACTTGGCCGGAAACTGGGTGGTGGTGGCGGTGGCAAGCCTCAGATGGCTACTGCCGGTGGCAAAGATGCAAAAGCATTAAAAGATGTTATTGCCGGTGTTTATGAAATGATAGGAGCACTTTTGGGATGAAGACAAAACTGATTGTCGAAAGATCCATATCGGGGCATATGGGAACATCTGTCCCTGATCTGGATGTACCTGAAAGAGCAGTAAATAAACTGATTCCAGAGAAATATCTGCGGTCAACACCTCCTAGTTTACCTGAAGTGTCCGAACCTGAAGTGGTTCGTCATTATGTTGAGCTTTCCAATAAAAATCATCATGTCGATAAAGATCTGTATCCTTTGGGATCTTGCACAATGAAATACAATCCCAAGATCAATGATTGGACTGCGTCAGCCCTTGCTGAGTCCCATCCATATCAGCCGGAATCCCTTAGTCAGGGGGTTCTCAGTGTTTACTATGATTTAGAGCAACAGCTTTGCGCTATTACAGGTATGCAGGCCTTCACTCTACAGCCGGCGGCCGGATCTCAAGGAGAACTGGTGGGTGTTTTGCTCATGCGCAAATATCATGAGCTGAAAGGCAATGATAAAGACACAATCCTTATTCCGGATGCTGCTCACGGAACGAATCCTGCATCTGTGGCTATGGCCGGCTATAAAATGCTTGAAGTAAAAAGTAGCCCTAAAGGTTTGGTTGATCTGGATGATTTTCAAGCAAAGATCAATGATCGGGTTGCTGGTTTTATGCTTACCAATCCTAATACTTTGGGTCTTTTCGAGGAAAATATCAGTAAAATATCAGCTCTTATTCATGCTGTTGACGGCTTGATGTATATGGATGGCGCTAATATGAACGCTATGCTGGGGATTGCTCGTCCGGCAGACATGGGCTTTGACATTACTCATCTGAATTTGCATAAAACCTTTTCAACGCCCCATGGTGGTGGAGGTCCCGGTTCCGGACCCATTGGAGTGACAGAAAAACTGGCAGAATACTTGCCTAGACCTCGAGTAGAGTTACTGGATGGTAATTATCATTTAAAGTATGATTATCCGGATAGTATTGGGCGGGTACATGGTTTCTATGGGAACTTTGGCATTCTTATCAGGGCTTGGACCTATATCCGAATGTTGGGGCCGGATGGTTTACTTGATGTTTCAAAAGTTGCTATCACCAACGCTAATTATCTCATGCATAAGTTAAAGGATGTGTTTGAACTAGCCTATGACCGAACTTGTATGCATGAATTTGTACTTTCAGCTCAAGCCCAAAAAGAACAGGGCGTTAACGCCCTTCAGATAGCAAAACGTCTGCTTGATTTTGGTTTTCATTCTCCAACGATGTATTTTCCTTTGATCGTTAAAGAAGCTCTCATGATAGAGCCTACCGAAAGTGAGAATAAGGAAACCATGGATCGTTTTATTGATGTGATGAAACAAATAGCTGAAGAAGTAAAAACTAATCCTGAACTTCTGCAAACAGCTCCACACAACACTCCGGTAGGTCGAGTTGATGAAACTCACGCCAATCGTAATTTGAACGTTCACTGGTAAGATGTCTTTTAAAACGATTCTTTTCGAAGAATGGTTAACAAAAAATAAATAGGATGGAAAATGAAGAATATTATTAATACTACAAATGCTCCAGCAGCTCTGGGTCCTTATAATCAGGCTGTAGAAATCAATGGTTTGATCTTCACTGCCGGACAAATCCCACTTGATCCGGCCACTGGTAAATTGGTTGAAACTTCATTTGCAGATCGGGTTCATCAGGTGATGAAGAATCTTGAAGCTATTCTAGCGGAAGCCGACAGCGATTTCTCAAAGGTTGTCAAGACCAATATTTTTGTCACTGATCTGGGGAAATATGCTGAACTCAATGCGATCTATGGTGAATATTTCCCAGGTGATGATGCACCGGCACGGGCGGCAATTCAAGTGGTCGCATTACCCTTGGGAACAGATGTCGAAATTGAAATGATCGCATCCAAGTAGGTGTGATGGTAACAATTTTCAAACAGGCAGTTCTCATTCTGTTTGCATTAACTGTAGTGAATGGTCAAGTCAATGAAACGGATGGAATAGATTCATCTGCAGCAAAGTCTTCAGGGAAAGCCCTTTTCTTTTCAATAATTCCCGGTGGTGGCCAGATCTATAATCAAAAACCATTAAAAGCACTGCTGTTTGCAGGCGTATTTACCTACTTCAGTCTGGAATATGTGAGTGCAGAAGACACTTATCAGGCTGATCCCACAGACCAAACGCTACACAGAATTCGGAATGATAAAATATGGCTTATGGCGCTTACCTGGACGTTGAATATCATTGATGCTTATGTAGATGCACAGTTATGGGATTTTGATAAATATGAGCTCAATGAAGGGGACTTACCGGAAACTGAAATTATCAAACCAAAGGAAACAGAACCGATATATGACTCAGAATAGAGAAGCCTGGGGGTCGCGATTTGGATTTATTCTCGCTGCGGCAGGATCAGCTGTTGGCCTGGGCAATATATGGAAGTTTCCCTATATCGCCGGCGAAAATGGTGGGGCTGCTTTCATCTTTGTGTATTTGATCTGCATTGCCATTATTGGTTTTC
>JAUVKO010000034.1 GCA_030596225.1 Fidelibacterota bacterium | reverse complement strand
AAAAGGTTGGAATAGGAAGGGGGCTGTCCTCGCATTTGGTGGATCGATCTTTCTCTTGGGTATTCCCTCAGCTCTATCATTTAATGTGATGTCAGAAATGACTCTTTTTGGCAAAACATTTTTTGATATCGTTGATTTTCTAGCTTCCAATGTTCTTTTACCCTTTGGCGGGTTAATGATCGCCATTTTTGTTGGCTGGATCTGGTCACGCACAGCTGTTATTGCTGCTGCTAAAGAGGGAGCAGAAGCTCTATTCGAATCCTATCCATGGTTTGAAGGACTCTGGTTTCTTTTTCTCAAGTTTATTGCACCTGTACTGATCGCATTGGTTCTACTAAATAGTTTGGGAATTGTATAGATAGAAGCTAGATACTTGAAAACAGGAAAAAAGACGGTGAAGGGTAGAAACATAGTTGGGGATCTTTAGAATATAGTCATACTAGAATTCTGACGGTTTTGTCGTGACGAAGATCTTGATACAATCGTTCAATCTTTACGCAGATATCAATTTATAGTTTGTTATAATATGTCCAGGTCTTAATTTAGTACTAAATTAAGACTGGAGTTATCATGGATTTAAAGGAAGACATAAAACCTGTCACTTACTTAAAAAGTAAAACTGCGGATTTGCTTTTGCACATAAACGAGACCCATCGACCGGTGATCATTACCCAGAATGGTGAAGCAAAGGCAGTGTTACAAGATCCACAGAGCTATGTAAATATGCGGAATTCCATAGGCCTGTTAAAACTAATCTCACTTGGTGAGGAAGATATCAAAAAGGGTCACTCAAAGTCGCAAGAGGATGTGTTTAATAACATCAAAGCATTTATCAAAGATATGTAGATGAGACAATATCCTGTTACATGGTCCAGACGTGCCGAGACTGATTTAAAAGAAATCGTTGAATATATTGCTCTGGATGATGAGAATACCGCTCTAAAGTACCTTCATAAGTTTTATTCCAGTTCTGAAACATTATATAATCATCCTGATCGAGGTAGAATTGTACCTGAACTTAAAGATCAGGGCATTACTCACTACCGGGAGCTTATAATTACTCCCTGGCGACTAATTTACAGAGTATCTGAAACTGAGGTAATAGTACTCACCATATTAGATTCTCGCCAAAATGTGGAAGATATCCTACTAAACCGGCTATAGCTCAATTATACCAATTGTATTTCAAAGGTGCACTAAAACGGGAAAATATGCAGAAATTTAGTGCAAATTTGAGGTGCAATTGGTATTATACAATACTAAGCCTGGGCTTGTTATTTTGATCAGATGCAGATAACATATAGCATAAGAGACTTTATCTATAATAAGTTGACTATAATATTGTTATTTCTTGCTATCCTATTCGCTCAATCCTTTTTAAACCAAATAATAAGAGTACTTCTCATCAGTTCGATTGCTTTAGCAGTATATATTCAGATTTAATTGTAACTATTACAGATTATTATTTAGATTACCTCAACCGCTCCTATTTTAACCAGGCTATAACGAAAGTAGTATTTCATTATTGAATCTGCGTTTCAACAAGCAGGTTCAGATTTGATAAAGGGCTTTATATGATCCTCGTAAAAGATAATCGTTGTGATTTTTGTGGCACTTGTGTGGCTGTTTGCCCGGTGGATGCCATTGAGTTACGCGAAGCTGATATATCCATCATTCATGATACCTGTATTGATTGTGATATCTGTATCTGGATCTGTCCCATCGATGTATTAAGCTCAGATAAAGGGCAAGGGACAAGCAATGACTGATTATGATGTGATTGTTGTTGGAGGTGGACCGGCCGGTTCCATGGCCGCTTATTCAGCAGCCTCTAAGGGTGCAAAAACCATCATGCTTGAAAAAGACAGAGATATTGGTTATCCCGTGCGCTGTGGAGAAGCAGTCAGTGATACCGGTTTGCGTCAGTTCGTTGAACCAAAACCAGAATGGATTGCAGCGACCATTAAAAAGATCCGCATGCGTTCACCAGATAATACCATAATTGATTTTAAATCACTTATGGCAGGCTATGTCCTGCATCGCCGCATATTTGATTATGCCCTGGCAAATAGAGCCAGTCAGGTTGGAGCAGAAATACAAACTCGAGCCTATGTTGATGGATTGATCGTTGAAGATGATATAGTCAAGGGTGTTAAGTATCAGTATATGGGTGAAAAGCGCACCCTGAAAGCAAAAATTGTGATTGCAGCTGATGGTGTTGAATCAAGAATTGGTCGCATGGCAGGTATCCGGACAGCTATCAAACTGCATGATATAGAATCAGGGTATCAAGTTACTGTGGGAAATATTGACATTGATCAGGAGATGATTGATTTCTACGTTGGCAAGAATTGGGCACCAGGTGGCTATCTCTGGGTGTTTCCCAAGGGTGATCGAATGGCCAATATTGGTCTGGGAGTTGTGGGGAGTAAAGCCAAGGATTATAATTCCCATGATCTGCTTCATAAATTCTTAAAAGAACACTATCCTCAGGCAGCGATGTTAACCAGTGTCTGCGGAGGAGTCCCTGTTGCTCATACCTTGAAGCAGATTACCGGCAATGGTATCATGCTGACCGGTGATGCAGCACGGATGGTTAATCCCGTTTCCGGTGGTGGCATTGTTTCAGGTATGCATGGTGGTAAAATAGCCGGTGAGGTTGCCATGGAAGCCATTGCCGTTGGAGATGTCAGTAGCAAAGGTTTGGCTGAATATCCAAAGCGTTGGAGAAAAGCCGGTGGTAAAAATCATGAAGCTCTCCATCGAATCTCGACCAGTATTAAAGATATCACAGATGATGAGCTAAACAGAATTGCCCTGAGAGTTTCAAAAATTCCCCGGGAAGAACGGTCAGTGTTAAAAATATTTACAGTTGTTGCTAAAGAAAAACCCAAAATACTACTTGATGTGACCCGTGCCTTTGTTGGGGCGTAGGGATCAAAAACTTTAAGCAAAAGGAAAAACATTTGAACAAATGATTGGCACGAAAACAATTCCTACTAATTTCGTTAAGTTCGTTTGCTTCGTTGTTAAAAAATATCAAATATGAGTTTTGCTAAATATTTACAGGGGATTGGTCTGGGAACCTTTGTTTCTTTTGACCTGGAGACGACGGGTCTGGATGCAAAAACAGATTATGTTATTGAGTTTGGAGCTGTCAAGGTAATTGATGGAGTTCCTACCGAGCGGTATCAGCAATTTATTAAACCACCGGTTCGAATTCCGAAATTCATTGAGAAATTAACAGGTATCTCCAATGATATGGTCAAGGATGCGCCAACCTTCGAAGAGGTTGTCGATGATCTGTACGACTTCCTCGGTGATCATCCTCTGGTCGCGCACAATATCCATTTTGATTATAACTTTCTGAACGTTAAACGAGAAAACATTGATGGTATTCCACTCAGAAACCAATTGCTGGATACACTGAGTCTGGTCCGCACCGTTCGCTATGATATCATTAATCATAAGCTGGGGACCGTAGCTGAATTCTACGGACTGTCCAAAGAAGGTGCTCATCGTGCAGATTATGATGCAGATCTGGTTGCCGATATTCTGCTGATCCTCATCTCTGAGATGCAGCGCGTATCTCTTGATGTGCTGGAAGTCCTTTCCAAAGTTATGCAGGGCAGTGGTCTGCCTAACGAAGCTCTTTATATCGCTATGTTGGAATGGACTGCGTCTGGTCGCAGTATGGAACAGTTAAAGGATTATCCACAAATTCCGCTTCCACAAAGGCCAAATATTCGTCACCACTCTACTGCGGGAGAGTATCCTGATCTGGATGAAATATTTTCCGTGGAAGGTTTGCTGTCACAACGACTGGAAGGTTATGAACCCCGCGAAACACAAGTTGCCTTGGCTTATGATATTCAAACTGCTATGCGTAATGATGAATTTCTCATGGCGGAAGCTGGAACAGGAGTTGGGAAAAGTCTGGCTTACACTATTCCTGCGGTGTTAGCAAGGCAGGAACTGCAAGAGGATGAGCCCATATTTATAAGCTGCAACACCAAGAATCTTCAGGATCAACTTTTTCATAAAGAGATTCCCTTTATTCAGGAGAAACTGGGTCTTCCCCTTAGAGCTCTGCTCCTGAAAGGTCGGAATAATTACCTGTGTAAGACGAAGTGGCAACGTGCCATGCGGGATATCGGCTGGCGTTTTAGCCGTCGGGAAAAAGAAGCCCTGCAAACCCTGGTTATCTGGGCTCATGAGACACCTACCGGGGATATCGATGAACACAATGGTTTCCATACCGTTGGAAATGCCTTGGTATGGTCAAAATTGAATAGTGAACCCGGATTTTGTACCACCAATGTATGTGCAGGCAACGACTTCTGTTATCTTGGCAAATTACGTCAGGAATCAGCTAAGGCAGATCTGGTCGTTGTGAATCACTCACTGCTACTGGCAGATGCAGCATCAGACCACGCTATATTGCCAAAATACCAACGTTTGATCGTTGATGAAGCACATCTTCTGGAAAAAACTGCTTATCAATATTTTGCCGCAGAATTCTCTTACCGCAGCATGAAAATCCTTATGGATCAAGTGTACTTTAAAGGCCGGAATAAGAGTGGTTTAACCATAGAACTGCGTCACTTATTGGTTCCTGTTGCTGAAAAGCAAAAACAGGACATCACTGCAAAGCTTGATCAATTTGAATCTGATGTAGCTGAGCTGAATAAAACGCTGCTTACCTTTTTTAAAGAATTCAAATCCACTCGCCAGCGGGAAGTGGAGCGGGCTACATTCACCTACAAAGAACTCTATACATCAGAAAATAATGTTTTTGCTGCAGTGCAGGGTACCTGGTACACATTAAATACTGATCTGACATCACTATCAAATCAAATGCGGAATATCGAGAAGGCTCTGGATGACCTTGATGACGACAAACTTCCAGGTTTATCCGAGAGTAGCTCCAGATTGCAGTCCTGGCGGGAATCAATGACTCAAACGCTTGGTGTCATGGATAAACAGGCTGCTGCTGATGATCCGGAAATGATCTACTGGTTTGAGATCATGCCCAAAAGTGAAGTGGTTGCTGTGAAATTTGTGCAGGTACCGCTGGAGATCGGTAAACAGATGCAGGCTCGGGTGTATGAAGATATGGCTTCAGTGATCTTCACTTCCGGTACCTTAAGTGTTGACGGCAGTTTTAACTATTTGAAGAACCGTCTCGGCCTGAGAGGTCATGATCGACTCACGGAAAAGGCCTACCCATCACCTTTTTACTATGAAGATCAAGCCAGGATCTTTGTCCCAACATTCCTGGGGCCGCAAAATTCTGAGAATTATACTATCGAAGTTTTATTCCTTTTGGAAAAGATATGGGAAACCCATCCGGTTGGCACCATGATCCTTTTCACCAGTTATACCATGCTGCTGAATTGGCAGGAGGAGCTGGAAGACAGAATCAAAGGCTCTGGTCGTCGTTTGCTGGTGCAATCAAGTCGAGTTTCCAGAATGGATCTCATCAATCAATTTAGAAAACATCCTGGAAGTATCCTGCTGGCAACGGACAGTTTCTGGCAGGGAGTAGATCTTCCCGGAGATGCCTTACAACTTCTGGTCATTGCTAAATTGCCCTTCTCGGTTCCTTCAGATCCCATTGTCAGAGCGAATAGCAATGCGCTTAAAGCAGCCGGTGAGAATGATTTTATGGGCTACAGTGTTCCTGAAGCCGCGATCAAGTACAAGCAAGGTGTGGGAAGATTGATTCGTAGTACAACTGATTTTGGAGCTATTATTTCCCTTGATGATCGAATATTCACAAAGCGCTATGGTGATTACTTTCGAAATTCCACTCCGATTCCTCATGTTTTGGCAAGATCTGAAAAAGAAATGGTCGATATGATCAGAGGATGGTATCAATCCCATGGTGTCAAGAATAAGAAATAAAATTACGAAAAGACTTCTATGATTCTAGACGGTAACTCTTTAACGCTGGCGAATCTCAGCAAAGAAATTAGCCAACCCACTCATCTATCGATTAGTGAGGGCTCCAAAGAACTGGTCAGGCGCTCCAGGAAGGTAGTGGATCATGTTCTGGCAACCGGTAAAACTGTCTACGGTGTGAATACCGGTTTTGGACGTTTAGCGAATAAGCGGATTTCCAGGGAAAATTTAAGTCAGCTCCAGGTCAATTTGCTGAGGAGCCATGCGGCTGGGATTGGTGATTACTTTCCCCGAAAGACAGTTCGACTAATATTGCTTCTTAAAATCAATAGTCTATTGAGGGGATATTCCGGAATTCGCTTGAAAGTTATTGAGGCTTTGATAGCTCTATACAATCACGATCTCATGCCTGCTATTCGGGAAAAAGGCAGTGTGGGTGCCAGTGGTGATCTGGCTTCTCTGGCTGATTTAGCATTGCCGCTTATCGGAGAAGGATCATTTTTGTCAGAAGATAGTGCTGTTCAACCGGCATTGGAAATTCTCAATAGTCATCAATTAGATTTGGTCGTTCTAAAGGAAAAAGAGGGTCTTTCACTTATCAACGGAACCCAGGTGAGTACGGCTTTAGCCATTGAATCACTACTTTCCATCAAAGATATATTCTACACTATTTCTGCGGCTGGTGCATTCACAACTGAGGTGATGTTGGGCACAGATACAGCTTTTCGAGCTGAAATTCAAAAGGCCAGAAATCAAGCCGGGCAAGAATATGCCGGCAAGATATTGTATATGCTCATGCAGAATAGTGGTTATCGGGATGCTCACATCAACTGCGAACGGGTTCAGGACTTTTACAGTTTGCGCTGTATGCCTCAGGTGCATGGATCACTATACGATTTGATTCAGCATGCGGAAAAAATATTGATACGTGAAGCCAATAGCACGACTGATAATCCGGTAACTTTGATTGATGAGCAGATTATCGTTTCCGGTGGTAATTTCCACGCGGCTCCCATTGCTCATATCATGGATTATCTCGCTATCGCTTTGACGGATGTGGCTGCCATGAGTGAACGTAGAATTGCCGCTTTCCAGGAAACAAGTCAAAGCAGCTTGCCCATGTTTCTCATGCAGGAAGCGGGCTTGTATTCAGGATTTATGATTGCCCATGTAACTGCTGCAGCCCTGGCCAGTGAAAATAAGAGCCTGGCACATCCAGCTTCTGTGGACACAATTCCAACTTCTGCTAATCAGGAGGATCATGTCAGCATGGCTCCAAATGCCGGACATCAACTGCGACAGATCATTGATAATACGTCCAATATTATTGCCATAGAGCTGTTGTGCGCTGCTCAAGGGAGAGATCTGAATCCCAAATATCATCTTGCACCAAATAGTGAGGATATCTACCAATTGATCAGGATGGAGGTTCCCTATCTTAAAGCGGATAGTCCACTTAGCGCTTATATTGAATATATCTACAAACTGGTCCGAAAAGGGGATATTGCCCAGTCTGCCATTCGAAATATACAGGAATTAACATGAAAAATAGTTGGCTATTATCTGTCGGATTTCTCGCAGTCATCATCCTATTTAATTGCACTGCAAAGTCCGTGAAATATGACTTACCCAGTGCTGGTACGGCTGAAAAACCCCAGTGGCTTGTTGCTCATAAAGTTGCCAGAGATACCATATTTATAATGATCAATCTACCGAATGAAAAGGCTGTGGATCTGGATCGATCTGTTCAAAGAGCACAATCAGAGCTTCATACTATTCTGATTAAAGAGATCGAGATCATTCTACGAGAATTTTGGATCAAAAAGGGGACATGTCAAAGCGACGAGGAGCTGTTTAGGCAACTTTCCAAATTGCCCTTGACCATAGAGCATATAATGCACAATGTGGTTGTTACTGATGGTTGGGAGCGCAGTGGGCAAATTGCGATCCTGTGTGCACTGGACTACGAAGTGCTTACGGAAGTAATAATGACTGATATGGATATGGAAGATAGCACCTTTCCAGCATACCTCAAGGGTTGCATGGATGATCTTGCTAAAAGATATCACTAGGATAAAATCATGAGATTTGTGGATTATGTCCAGATCACTGTAGTGGCAGGTCATGGTGGCGATGGCTGCGTAGCCTTTCGTCGTGAAAAATTTGTACCAAAAGGTGGACCTGCCGGGGGGAATGGCGGGAACGGGGGCAGTGTCATTTTCAAGGTAGATATACAACTGCATACCTTACAGGATATTCGCTATCATCGAATTTATAAAGCCAAACGGGGGCGCCATGGAGAGGGCAGTTTACGTCACGGCAAAAATGGGGAAGACATTATCGTTCATGTTCCCGCTGGGACCATTGTTAAAGATAGAATAAGCGGGGAAATTCTGGCTGATCTTCAATTGGATGGGGAGGCGATTGTCGTCGCCCGGGGTGGATGGGGTGGTCGTGGCAATGCGAAGTTCGTCAGCGCCACTCATCAGGCACCCAGGGAGTTTGAGTATGGTAAAGATGGTCAGGAAAGGGATTTGGAACTTGAGCTGAAAGTTCTGGCAGATGTTGGTTTAGTTGGCTTTCCCAATGCCGGAAAATCAACTTTATTATCCCGGGTCTCACGGGCAAAACCCAAAATTGCTGATTATCCATTTACAACACTTACTCCGAATTTGGGGATTGTCAAATCAGGTGAATATACCAGTTTTGTGATGGCTGACATACCCGGTTTAATTGAAGGTGCTCATGAGGGGAAAGGGCTGGGGACTCAGTTTTTAAAACACGTGGAACGTTGTAGTGTTTTACTGTTTTTGGTAGACGCAAATGATGAGGATCCATCAGAATCCTATCGCCTGCTTTATGAAGAGATTAATAAATTTAGCCCTAATCTTTTAAAACGAAAAAGGCTATTGGCTATTACCAAGATGGACTCCATTGCAGGGGTTCCGAAAATGGCCACTTTTGAACCTATAGACATTTTCCCGATCTCATCTGTTAGTGGAGAGGGTATGGAAGCTCTCATGCAGGTCTTAGCAAAGATCATTAATGAATAAAAGTCTCTCCAACATCATTCGCATTCTTAGTATTCATGGAGTTGGTCCCAGGAAAGCATTGGATCTATATAATCACTTTGGCTCTTTGGAGAATATTTTCTCGGCCAGTTCAGCTCAACTGAGGAAAGTCAAAGGGATTCATGAGAAAATTGTTACTGCAATACGGGCTCCTCTTGATGAGGAACTACTTGCCGGGCAGTCATTGCTCATTGAGAAATATGGGGTTCAACTGCTTACCATCTGGGATGAAGACTACCCCGAACTTCTAAAGCAGATCTATGATCCACCCATCGTGCTTTTTTATCGTGGTGATATTGAACTTTTAAAAACTAAAAGTATTGGCATGGTTGGGACCCGAACACCTACAGCTTATGGGAAAGAAGTTTCAGCTGATTTCAGTCAGGAACTAGCCAAAAGGGGATATACGCTGGTATCAGGTGCTGCAAAAGGAGTTGACACACATGTTCATCGAGCGTGTCTCCAGGTGAAGGGTAAGACCATTGCTGTTCTGGGAAACGGTGTTGATCGCGTATATCCTGCTGAAAATCGCAATTTATACGATGAGATTGCAAGTAAAGGACTACTTATCTCAGAATTTCTCATGGGGAGTAAACCCGATGCTCCTAATTTTCCACGCCGAAACCGTATCATCTCGGGTTTATCTGCCGGAACTGTTGTGATCGAAGCTGCAGAACGAAGTGGTTCGCTCATCACAGCTTATTTCGCTCTGGATCAGAACAGGGAGGTCTTTGCAGTACCCGGAAATATCAAAAGTCGCCAAAGTCGTGGAACCCATCAATTGATCAGACAGGGCGCCAAGCTTATAGAAAATGTTGATGATATATTGGAAGAACTGGGTGAGAAATATCGTCTGGGGAGTTCTGGTGGTCAGCAGGAATTAAGTATCGCCGTGGACAACAAAGAAGCTGCAATACTAAAGCATATCTCGGACACTGAAACAATTCATATTGATGATCTGGCAAGTTTGACCGAACAAACCACCTTTGCAATTCTGGGAATTCTGCTTCAGTTGGAGATGAAGGGTCTTGTCCAGCAGTTGCCCGGGAAATATTTTAAGCGAAAATGAAAATACTTAAACCTGTTTTCAACGAAGTCAAACAGGTTTAAAACAACAATGTTAGAAAGGTAAAACATTTGGAAGCAATTTGGCCGTCACGATGCTTCTGCGAAAATTGGTGGAGTGTAAACAAAAACCTTTGCGCTCTTAGCGGTTAAACGAAAAATATTACTCTAATTGATTGATAAAGGATTCACTTATGTCTATTCCAATAATCACTAATCTCATGAACTATCTGGATCAAAGTGTGACTGCTTATCATGCTGTGATCAATGCTGAAAATGTATTGAGCGCAAAAGGATTCCAAAAACTTGCTGAAAAGGAAGCCTGGGATCTTAAACCCAATTGTAAATATTATATGATCCGAGGCGAAAGTGCTTTAGCTGCCTGGCAAATGGGTGATGGGACAACAGCAGGTGTACGCTTGATCGGAGCACATACAGATTCTCCGGGTCTGCATCTAAAACCGAATGCACAGTATAGCAAAAACGACTACATACAACTAGGTGTTGAGGTGTATGGGGGACCACTGCTGGCCAGTTGGATGGATCGAGATCTTTCCCTGGCCGGGCGCGTTATCCTTAAGGATGCCGGTCAGCTCAAAATAGTGCCTTTCAGAATAGACGAAGTGTTATTGCGGGTTCCCCAATTGGCCATACATTTGAATCGGGAAGTGAATGATAAGGGCTTGATATTGAATAAGCAAAAGCACTTGCCACCTATCTTCACCTTAGAAAATTTAACTGGTGACCCAGTTGATCAGGATCTTGTCAAAATACTAATCGCTCAAACACTGCAGGTTAAGAAAATAGCCATCGCAGGTTGGCAATTGGAGTGTTATGATACACAAAAAGCCAATCTGAGTGGTTTGAAACAAGAATTTCTGGTGAGTGGCCGAATCGATAATCTGACTATGTGTCACGCAGCTTTAAATGCGCTTACCAGTGAAGATTATGTCAGTCCGCAAACCAGTATGATTGCTCTTTTCGATAATGAGGAGATTGGCAGCTCCACCCAAAATGGTGCCGCATCATCCTTTATTCGGGACATTATCCAACGCGTTGCAGATACCGCTGATTCAAAACATGCCTTGCAAAGAAGCTTGGCCAACAGTGTCTGTATTTCAGCTGACGGTGCCCATGCGGTGCATCCTAATTACACTGAATATCATGATCCACAGCATGCCGTAAAATTGAATCGTGGACCGGTGATCAAGGTGAATGCAAATCATCGCTATGCCACCAGTGCCATTACTTCAGCCATGTTTGAACAGCTGTGTGAGGATGTTAATATTCCGGTGCAGCATTACATTCATAAGACTGATCTGCCTTGCGGTTCAACGATTGGTCCGATCACTGCCTCGGGTTTAGGTATCCCCGTAGTCGATGTTGGCAATGCCATGCTTTCCATGCACTCTATCCGTGAAACAGCCGGAGTGGATGATCATGAGATGATGATCAAGGTTATGCAGCAGTTTTTCACCAAAGAGGATGTTTTTTCAGTTTAACTGGATTACTCTAAAGGCTAGAAACATGGTGAGTAAATAGCTAACATCATTTTTCTCTGTACACAGCTTAGGGTTTTGTCCCCCTGATAAAATATATTGCTGTTTTACATTTATACTGTCCCAACGGCATATCCCTTGAAATAATAGTTATTTGCCTTAAATTTCGGCATGATTAATTAGAGGGGGTCAGCAATTGAAACAATCCAGAATTATTATTATTTATGGAATAACTTTCGTCCTATTGTTCTTAAGCTTTGGATTCGGCAAAGAATCCTCCACAAATTCTCTTCTTAAACCAGCCAGCCAGGAGTTCGTCCTCTTTGAAGGCAACAATATCAGGAACTGGATGGGCAATCAGGGTCATTTGACCAGCCATATTCCGACAGGTGATTCTGGCTGTGAATGGCCGGCAGGATCAGGGAAGACAGCAGTATTTGCTGCAGGAATCTTTAATATCGGACTTGTGGATGGTGACATTCGTAGTGCCTCAGCCGAGTTCTCCTCAGAATGGACACCAGGCTACATTCCCTATGATACACAAACCAGGCAGCCTACTAGCAATACACCCATTAATACCACTCTTGAACAAATCTATTACATCCAAAAAGGGAACTCATCCGACCCCAACTCAGAAAATTATAATGGAGAATATGCCAGCTGGCCAGCCAGCCATGGTGCACCAGCCCACGATGGTGAATATTTTGAAGATTTCAATCAGAATGGTGTCTGGGATGCAGGTGAGGCTTTCGAAGACTTTGATCTGGATGGCGTTTACGATGCTCCCGATGGAATGCTGATCACAGGCCAAGACCCGCCCCGCTTTTCAGGCGATGTAATGGCCTGGTATGTGATGAATGATTGGGATGTATACGGACATCATAATTTATGGAGCACTTCTCCTTTAGGGATCGAAGCCCAGGTATTAACTTACTCAATAGGGGATGATCCAATCCTTGAAAATGTGTTATTCAATACCATCACTCTGATCAATAAGGGGGGTTCAACTATTGAAAATGCCTATGTTGCCATTTGGACCGATTATGATATTGGCGATGCTTGCGATGATCAGGGTGGCTGTGACACGCTTTTATCCCTGGGATACGGATACAATCATAACCCGCGTGACCAGCAATATGGATTGAGACCTCCGGCAGTGGGCTATGATCTTCTTCAAGGACCCATGCTTGATTCACCGGGTG
>JAUVKO010000223.1 GCA_030596225.1 Fidelibacterota bacterium | reverse complement strand
CAGGAGGCTGTAAGACCGGCTGGTAATTATGAGGTGCAGTGGCATGGAGTGGATCGGACAGGTAGCCAAGTAAGTACGGGAATGTATTTCGCTAGACTACAGTCGGGTGCCCCGCATTCTGACGGGGTGCAGTATTCCAGCGTTGTCAAGATGATACATCTAAAATAACTCCCTGCAATAAGCATTGTATATCGCCCATTAGTGGTATTCAGGAGGAAAACATGAATCAACAAACATTAATTAAATCGAGATTCTTCTTAACTATCATGGTTGTTCTCACAGTGCTGTTGGCCTGTGAAGAGACAGTGGATGAAGACATAATCCGGGATCGCGTTGCTTTATCTCCGACCCTTGAAACATTACTAAATATAAATGATATCGAAGTTACAGTGGATTCGGCAGGTCGAATAATGATGGGAACTCTCCCGGATGAAGCAAATGATACTAATCCTGTAGGTCTCTTGTGGATTTCGGGCTTTTGGGTAAGCCAGGAGAGTCAAGCAACATCCTATACAAACCTTGTCTGGACCTGGGGTCCCTCCAGTAACTTCACGTCCAAATGGTCAGATGGTGCTCGGGGTATTTATCGAATCGAACCTCAAAATATAGATCCGGATACAATTAACTGGCCTATTGATGAGGGCTTTCCTGATGATGGTAGTGGTAATCCCAAATTATTAGGAGATCTAATGCTATGGTCTGCTTTACAAGCAGATAGTGTAGAGGGTCCTGCGTTCTATGCTTCTCCACTCCCGGATGTCACATATACTCAAACTGTTTGGGCGTATGAGCAAGAGGAATACGCAAAAACAATGTTTCTCAGGAAGACAATCCATAATAACTCTGACTCTCAGATAGATAACGTACGTATTGCCTTCTTCTCTGATACGGATCTTGATGACGCCGGCAGCAATTCTACAGGATATGACTCTACCAGAGGTCTGACCTATACGTATACACCATCAGATACCGGGCGGACCTATGTTGCCGGATATACATTCCTGGAAGTTGATGGAGTTATTGAACCAACTACTCTAGTCACCAGTCACCGGATTATGAGGAAAAACGCTTATTATGATCCGGATTTTGGAGAGATTGGGGTTGAAACTACAGAACAAATATTGTTTGCGATGAAGGGCTTGTCAAATGATGGTGATTCCATGATTAATCCTGTTACATCTGAACCTTCATTATTTGCATTTACCGGTGATCCAGTAAGCGGTTCTGGTTGGCTTGATGTACAAGTAGACGTGAGAAGTTTGCTAAATGGTCCGGTTCTCTCAATTCCTGCAAATGATTATTCAAGTAGTACAGTAGTGTATACTATTGTTGTGGGTGACAGTCTTAGTGATGCACTTAATTTACTCAAATCAAAGATCGATGAGATTCGGTCTGAGAGTAGTCTATGGATGTTTGATGACTAAAAGTGAGTGCTAAACAAGTGTTGTTAAGATGGTTTATCTAAGGTAGAAATTATGTGGCTTTTGAACATTAGTATCATCCTGCTTCTGACTGCACCTCTCTTTGCTGGTGAACTTCCATTTCACCATGAGAATGCAGAGATTCTCCCAGTTCGTGGTGAATATCAATCCAACCCCAATCGCATCGAGAATTCTCGTGGAGTTGATGTAACTATGTCAAATCTTGTAGGGATACCGCTCACCTCTAACTTTGGTGGTTGGACTTATGATTATTTCATGGAAATGTATGTGCCTGCTGCAGATGGTTTCGTAACATCCATTGATTTTAACTTTTCCGATCTGCCTGATATTGATGGTGGAGGAATGTCCATTTGGATCTATGAAGCTAACTATCCCTGGGATGAGATCAACACGGAAGATGTCGCAGATGGGTGTGGTGATGCTAATTTGGGTTATTACGATGAAGCAACCGGATATGAAAACGTTGGGACTAACTGGGTTAAAGGTGGAATCAATGCTGTTGAAGGTGCTGATGCCGATTTTAACTATGATCCATTGGGCGCTCAAGGCTGGCCGGCTTTTGGTTCCGGCTCCATGTCCGTTCCACCAAATGCTGATGATAGAGGTTGGCTGAACTTTGACCTTGTCGGTAGTATGGGAACAACATATGATTTTACTCGTGACGTTCCCTTTATTGTTGTGGTCAGATTCACCGGCTTTCCTGATGGTGCCGATGCAGGTGAGTACCGGATGGGCTTCTTGTCCGGTACAAAACACATCAATCCTCAGCCGACAATGAAATTCTATAGCACTATTTCCAGCCCAATAGGTCGTTGTGGAACTGACGATTGGGGTTGGTATATCCGCTCCTATGTTTGGGATTGGGATATTAATGCTACACTGACTGGAGATCGTGGTCCTGAAATTGATATGGAAAAACTTGTTACAACACTTTCAACTTCTGCCAGAACGGTAACTGCAATTATCACTGATGATAATCCAAGTGGTGGAGCAGCCGGTGTTGCCAGTGCTTCACTCATTTATACCTTAGATAATGGTGACGCTCAGGGAGTCACTATGTCTCCAACTGGTAATTCAGATGAGTATGCTGCCGCTATCCCAGGTCAGTATCCAGGCTCAGAAGTTACTTATTGGATTGAGGCTACTGATGTTGCAGGGAACGCAACAACAAGTTCATCCATCACATATGAGATATTCGAACCTCTTGAACCAACTTTATTCGTATATGATGATAACGCGTTGAGTGTCGACACTGCAGCCTATTATTATACGGCATTTCTTAACGATACTATTCGCAACCACTATGATGTCTGGGAAGCTAAATTTGGTCCTGTAACAGAAGTCCTGCTGTCCAATTATGAGATCGTCTATCACGTCATGGGTGGTGGTCCCATTAATGATGCTTCAAGCTATAGCACTGTTTATTCACTTTGGTTGTCTAATGGATCTGAATTGTGTCCAAGACGATTATTCATGAGCGGACAGGATTATAATCTTAGTTCTTGGGGACTCTTAACCTTTCCAGTTGGTAGCTTTGAATACGACTATTTGGGTATTGAGACAATCGGTCCCTTGGATGTCAACTATGATGGAACTAAGGCTTCCTATACGCAACCTTATGCAATAAATGCAGTAGCGGGAGATACAACAACAGGATTCTTACTAGAGTATGCTGGCGATAGTCTCCAGATGTTTTATGATCCATACAGAGAGATCGGTTTTAACAACTGGATCGATAATTTTACACCAACCTCTTCAGCTACTGTGTGTTTGACAGATCCCAATAATAACGATGCAGCTGTTGCAGTTTATAATTCTGGAGAAGGTTGGAGGACGGCTTTTTGGGCTCTTGATCCATTAGCCATCAATTACTACAGCCCCATAGACACTTCAAGTATGTACCATTGGGCTTTAACCACTGTAGGTAACCCGGTTGCTGCCACCTTTGAGTGGTTTGGTTCTCCACATAATCTGCTTGTAGATGTTGACAATGGGACAATGGTACCTGAAAAATTCAAGCTATATGCAAACTATCCCAACCCCTTCAACCCCAGTACAACTATTCGATATGAATTGCCGGAACAATCCACGACCACCCTCAATATCTACGACATTCAAGGACGAACTATACAAACTCTAGTCTCCGATTCGAAACCAGCTGGACACTACGAAGCCCAGTGGAACGGAACCGACAGAGACGGCAAACAAGTCGCTGCAGGAATGTACTTTGCCCGATTAAGCACTGGTGATTTCACTCAGGTTGTTAAGATGGTTTACCTGCGATAAGGAAGATCTTCCGGTAGGTTTAGTCTACAAAGCGGCTTTTGGGTGTCTAAATTGAGTTTGGGCAACCGGAAGCCGTTTTGATTTTAGCCTGGAGGAAGCAATGTATCATACCCA
>JAUVKO010000103.1 GCA_030596225.1 Fidelibacterota bacterium | reverse complement strand
TGTAATTTCTTCATCTTTTACCGTTTTACTTCACTTAATATTTTATCCATAGCCATGGCTATGCAGAAAACATTAAGATCGTAAAAGCACTAAAATATTTTGAAGTTAATAGACACTTTAGAACTGCAATTGGTATTACTTAGCTTATCCACAATCATTATCTCACACTTTACGGAATACCTCCCCGTCCCAGCAGACTGGGACACCCCTCCAAGGAGGGGAATTAATAACTTGAAAATAGAAAATGCGGTAAGCAAAATCCAATTGATTCCGATGAATTTTCTCCACTTGGGGAGGTGCTCCGAAGGAGCGGAGGGGGTCGGTCAAAGCGCAGTAAGAAGTACCTTACCGGTAATATCTATCCGTAAATAAACTTTGGTCTCGTTAGAACCAACACTACCGGAAGGAGTGTTAAAGCTGCAATGAGACACATGAAAATGGAAACTGCTATAAGCCAGCCAAAGAAATAAATGGGAGTAAAGGTGGAGAGCATACACACGGCAAAACCCATCATTACAGAAAATCCGTTAATAATGATACCTTGACCTGTTGTACTCAACGATTTTATAATAGCCTCTTCATCACTTAAGCCATGACGGATCTCTGTTCTGAAGCGGAATAAAAAGTGGATCGTATAATCAATACCGATACCGATCATGATAGAGCTGAGCATGGATGTAGCCGTATTCAGATAAACCCCTGAATATCCCATCAATCCGAAAACACCTGCTATGGCAAAAGCCAAGGGCATGGCGCTGATCAGTGCAGCTGCCAGGGATCGAAAGATTAAACCGGTTACCAGTGCTGCAAAGACAACTGAAAGGATCAAACTGCGGGTCTGTCCTTTGACCATCATGGGCATAAGATTGCCTAACAGTACTGCGTAACCTTCGCTTTTAGGTTGGTTATTCACCTTGATATTTTCGTTTAGAAAAGCGTCAAGATTTTTTTGAATATCTATCATATGGTAAACATCCATGGTGTTCATACGGACGACGATCTGAGCTACTTGATATTCATAATCCACATATGAATCCAAATATCCATCACTGGATTCCCAGGAATACAGTAATAGATATTGGGAAACCAGTTCACGGGAGTCTGGAATCCGATAGTAAGCAGGATCACCATCATTCATGGACTGATTCATAAGTTTTATAAAGTCGGTGATGGCCAGAGTGTATCCAACCCCATCCATTCCATCCAGGTAGGATTGAATGGCATCAATCTGTTTCAGGATGTCAGGAGATTTTACATCACCTTCAATTACCACAGACATGGTGGTGCTGCCGCCAAAATTTTCATCGATGATCGTGTTGACCACTCTAACAGAGGATTCCGGTGCATAATAGTTCAATGGATTACTATCCAATTCCACATAGGGAATTCCAATTAAAGCTATAATGGTGATCAGAACAAACCCAACGATGACGAAACCACGGTGGTGAAATACAAATTCCCCGATCTGCACCAAAATACGCGATAAAAGTCGATTAGTTGTGTTCTTGCTCTGTCGGTCTTTGCTTGGTTTATTAAACAGAACTAGAGCAGCGGGAATGAAAGTAATAGAAAGCCCGAAAGCCAGTAAAACACCAAAGGCGGTGAGAAAACCCACTTCCCGCGAAGCAGGAAGAATATGTGAGAGTAGCGATAAAAACCCAATAATGGTTGTCAGCGCAGCCAGGAAAATGGGACGGAGCATATGTTCTGCAACACTGGCAACCACTGCTTTACTATCTGCCGTATCATCCATTGATGCACAATCTTCAAAATAACGAGTGATGATATGAATCCCATAAGCGCTGGCAACAGCAATAAGCATGATGGGCATGACGCTTGATATGACCGATAGCATTAGACCCAACCAGGCCATTAGTCCCAGAGTGCCCAGGATGGAAAGAAATACGACCATAAGGGGAAGGATCGTCCCGCGCCGTGACCGAAAGCTAAAATAGAGCAGGAAAGCGATGAGAACCATTCCGGCGGGGACAAAGATGCTGGTATCTCGACCAATATCTTCGGATATCTGGGAGCGGATGACAGGCATTCCCCCGAACTGAAGGTCATGCCCCATTTCTATATATGGAGCTAGGGTACTACGTAAAGAATCGACAGTGCTAACCTCATCTGCATCAGAGACAGGAAAGATCATAAAGGCTGAATATTCCCGATTTTCGGATACTAAAATACGACCGAGCATAGGATCTCTGCTGGCAGCACTTGCCAGGGCATCACTCTCTTCCTGGTTGGTAGGAAAATCACGGATAAATGCATCCACTACCATGCTTTCATCTTCACTAAAGATCAATTCATAATTAGTCAAGCTAATCAGGTGGTCAATTTGAGGGAGCATTTCCAGGTCGTTGGTCAGGTCATCAATCAGATGGAGAGCTTTTGCCGAAAAGATATCTTTAGTATGGTAGCTTATCAGGATGATATCCAGTCCGCCGAATTCTTCCTCTAACTCCTCCATCCGAATCAATTCAGGGTCATCAGCAGGAATCAAAGCTTGTAAGTCTGGATCAATATGGATACGATAGATCGGCAGTGATAATAAAAGGATGATAAACAGGTTCAGAGCAATGACAACTTTTGGGTAATTTATAATGATGTGTATAAATTTTTTCATGACCAATAATGTATTGTGTCTCTTAACAGGATAAAAGTAAAAGAAAGAATAGTCACGATAGTAGAATTTTAACACCCGATATAAAAAAAACTATGCCTGCTGTTTCTGGCGAATATATTAAGCGTAACTAAGAACTGAGACACGCTCATGAATGAAAAGCTACTTCCCGCCCTGAAATCATTCGGATTCACTTCCAACGAAGCCAAAGCTTACCTAAGTTTATTGCAGAACAATCCTGCTACAGGCTATGAGATAAGCGGTAAATCCGGGATACCTCGTTCTGCGATCTATGAGATCTTGAAGCGCCTGGAAGGCACCGGGATGGTGAGTTGTGTCGATACCAACCCCACACGCTATATCCCTTTACCACCTGATCATTTCTATGAGCTTCTGGAAAATAATTTTACTAGCAATCTAGATACACTAAAAGAATCCCTGCGTAATGTTAATACTGATCTTGAGATCGGGGATCTGTGGAATATCAGGGGCTACGACGGCATGATCGATCGAGCCAGAAGCATGATCAAGAATGCTAAGAAATCACTGTACCTTTCCATATGGAAAAATGAGTTTGAAAAATTGCATACAGTTCTGAAAGATGCTGAAAAACGCGGTGTCCATATTGTCATCTTTTCCTTTTGCGAAATGCCGAAAGATGTCGGAACTGTGTTTGCTTATAACCTGGACAGCCATCGTCTTCAAGATGTCTGGAGTAGTAAGATTCTGCTGGTAGCTGATCGTGATTCAGCTCTATTGGGTGGGGTGGAAATGTTACCAACGAATAAGGTGGCCTGGACAAAGAATTCAGCGATTGTAGCCATTGCTTTAAACTACATCATCCTTGATCTGACACTGTTTGGTCAGCGATATGAACTTGAAATGGGACCTGTGATCTCAGAAATGTTGCAGGGGGATATTCATAATCTAGAGGATCTTCTAAGTGAGGATCATGAACCAATTATACATTCAACCAAGGGTTGAACTTTGAAAGTTTATTTAATTATTAACGACCCGTCCCTTTGGAGAAAGGGGCAGGAATGGAGGCACATTCTATGAGTAAGCTCAAAATCGGGCTGATGGGATTTGGCGAGATCGGTAGAGATGTCTATCGCTTGAGCCTGAATCAGCCTGAAATGGAAGTTGTTGCGATCAGTGATATTGGTCGTGCTGATATTTTACACTATTTAATGAAAACTGACGGCAGGAATCCTATCGATGTCGAGCTAAAAGGCAATTTTCTAATCAAAGATGGACATAAAGCCCGCCTGATTCATGGCGTACAGCCCAAAGATGTTCCCTGGGATGCCTTTGATGTAGATATCGTCATCGATTCGACCCACAAATATCGTACTCGTGAGTCTATGCAGGCTCATTTAAACTCTGGCGCAAAGCGGGTTATTCTGGGCTCATTGCCACATGATGATATCGATAGGGTGATTGTCATGGGTGTTAATGACAATACGATGAAAGCCAGTGATAAAATTGTTTCTGCAGCTTCTGCCACAACAAATGCTCTGGCTTTAATGCTGGATATTCTGGATAAAGCTTTTGGTGTTGAATCAGCCATGATGACCACCATTCATGCCTATACCAGCGATCAGCCGCTTCGAAATACAGCTGCTTCAACTTTTCGTCGCAGTCGCTCTGCTGCTGAAAATATCATTCCCAATGTAAATATCAGTCCGTATTGGATGGAGCATATTTTACCTAGATTTAAAGGCAAGATCGAAGGATCTGCGTTGAATGTCCCGGTGCCCATGGGATCATTATTAGATCTTACATGTGTCCTGACGAAGGGTGATACCACGGCAGAGCAAGTAAATGAAGCCATGCGTAAAGCAGCTGAAAAACTCTCCGGCTACATTGAAGTAACAGAAGATCCTATCGTGTCCAGCGATGTGATCGGTAATGCGCATAGTCTTTTGTTTGATACAAAGGGAACCATGAAATCAAGTAAGCGCATGATCAAGACTTTAAGCTGGTATGATAACAGTCTGGGTCAAGCCGGCAGACTGATTGATTTGACCTTGGCCTATGGCAAGCTTGGGGTAGAAGGAGGTGCCGCATGAAGGTAGCGATTAATGGATTCGGACGTATTGGTCGTTCTGTTTTCCGTATTTTGGATAAACGTGATGATATTAATGTAGTCGCGATCAACGATCTTTTTGATCACGAAGCCCTGGCTTATCTACTGAAGTATGATACTGTTATGGGTGGCTTTGGTGACACTGCCGTCCGTTTGGAAGATGATATTCTTTATACTTCAAATGATACTGTGAAAATGTTGACAGAACGTAATCCTGCCGATCTGCCCTGGAAAGAACTTGATGTTGATGTTGTAATCGAGGCTACAGGCGTGTTCAGAACCCAGGAGTCTTTAACCCAGCATCTTGATGCAGGAGCCAAACGGGTTATCCTGACCGTCCCCTCTAAAGATGAAATTGATTACACGGTTGTGTTAGGTGTGAACGAGGATGGGCTTAAGCCTGAACATAGGATTATCTCTAATGCCAGTTGCACTACCAATTGTTTGGCGCCCATGGCCAAGGTCCTCAACGATGCCTTTGGTATCGTAGAAGGGGTCATGACCACTACTCATGCCTATACCAATGATCAACGTTTAGCTGATGTGCCACACTCCGATTGGCGTCGTAGTCGGGCTGCAGCTGAAAATATCATTCCCACCACTACCGGGGCTGCTCGTGCTGTTGGAAAAGTACTTCCTGAATTGGCCGGTAAGCTGGATGGCATTGCTGCCCGGGTTCCTGTTGCAGATGGCTCTGTAGTGGATCTTATTGTTGAGGTAAGCCGCAATGTTACTGTTGATGATATTAATGCTGCTGTACGTGAAGCTGCCGCAACGGATCGTCTTCAGCGGGTTCTGCAATACAACGAAAATCATCTGGTTTCCTCTGATATCATTGGAAACCCGTATTCTTCTATCTATGATGCTGCATATACCCGTGTTGTCAGCAATCGCATTGTAAAAACCTTGAACTGGTATGATAACGAATGGGGTTATTCTAACCGCGTTGTTGACTTGATCAATCTCTTCAAGGATATAAAATAACTTTCACCTTCTGAAAGTGTAAGGGGAGCCGGCTGATTTTTCAGTCGGCTCCTTGTTTTTAGCTGCTTGATTGCAGCATATTTAGTCTTAATGGGAAACTGTTTTTGATGAAAAAAGTTCAATTCATTTTTGGTATTCATAATCATCAGCCGGTAGGCAATTTTGATGATGTCTTTCAATATGCCTGTGATCGCACTTATCTACCATTTCTTCAGGTTCTGGAGAAATTTCCAAATATCAGCATGGCTTTTCATTTTAGCGGATCTTTGATCGAGTGGCTGGAAATCCATCGTCCTGACGTTCTAAAACTTTTAAAAAAGTTAGTGAGTCGGGGTAACGTGGAACTGTTTGGAGGAGGATTCTACGAACCCATCCTCGCTATGATCCCAGAGCAGGATCAAATTGGGCAGATTCGAAAAATGAATGCATGGGGCAAAGATCAGCTGGATTACGAAATCAAAGGGAACTGGCTCACTGAACGGGTTTGGGAACCTCATCTTACGCGAAGCCTAAGAGCAGCTGAGATAGATTATATAATTGTTGATGATTACCACTTTCTGACATCCGGTGTGAATCCCGATGATCTCAATGGTTATTTTAATACTGAACAGGAAGGCGAATTACTCGGCGTATTTCCTATTAGTCAAAAATTACGTTACGCCATGCCTTTCGAGGATCCTCAGGTAACGATTGATATATTAAAGGACCATGCTACAGAAGCCGGAAATAATGTCGTGGTGATGGCAGATGATGGTGAGAAATTCGGCATCTGGCCCGGAACCTGGGAAACTGTCCACGGCCAGAAATGGCTGGAAAGATTATTCACGCTGCTGGAAGCAAATTCTGAATGGCTTACCACAACAACTTTTAAGCAATATTACACAGATAATTCTCCACGTGGTTTGGTCTATTTACCCACCTCTTCCTATTTTGAAATGTCTCAGTGGACCCTGCCGACTGAACTTGGCAGACAGATGGATCATCTTATTCATGATTTGAATGACCAGGGGCGGGGGGAACAGAGTCGACCTTTCATCAAAGGGGGTATGTGGCGCAACTTTTTCACCAAGTACCCTGAGTCCAATTGGATGCAAAAGAGAGTGCAGTACCTTTCATTGAATCTGGAGCAGTTGACTTCCAAAGGTGGAGTACCTGAATCACTTATGGATGATCTCTATCGAGCACAATGCAACTGTGGGTATTGGCATGGTGTCTTTGGCGGGCTTTATCTGCCACATTTGAGACACGCACTTTATGAACACTTGCTAAAGGCTGAAGCCGCTTTTCTGAAATCGGGTGGAGTTTTTGCAGGTCTGGTTGATATTGATGGCGATGGGATCGAAGAGTACCGTCTCCGATCTGATGAGATTCAGCTTTTCCTTACTGCTGACCAGGGACATATCCGTGAGATCGACTGGTTGCCGGCAAACTTCAATATCACTAATTATGTGCAGCGTTATTCTGAAAGCTATCATGAAAAATTAGCCTTGGCGAACAATGAACATTCAACAGGTGGATCCATCCATGATCAGATTTTAGCTAAAG
>JAUVKO010000254.1 GCA_030596225.1 Fidelibacterota bacterium | reverse complement strand
GCGAACTCTGCGAGAGGAAGATTTTAAGATTCACATCCCTATTGCCAATGTTTGATGGAGTTGGCATAATATTCCAGGAGTGGTAGAGATCCCGGATCAATCCGTATCAGGTTCTTCTCTACACGCACCAAACCCCGGCCGATGAGTATACTCATGGCGTTGGTGAGCACGCCCTCACTGGCAGAGGCTGAAATATCAATGGGCGCTCCTAGAGCTTTTAACTCATTAATTCTTTTTACTGACTGAGATTTCAACTCAAGCTCGCTGGTCCAAATAGCTTTGTTGATCAATAAGATTTCGGAGATCAGGGCAATAGGCAAGATAGGTACCACAGCACCAATATCTTTCATGAGCAAATCAACCAGCTTTTTGACATGCCCGAAGCGTTCGGTCGACTCATACTGACTGAAGTCGATCTTATTTGATTCACAATACTGTTTAACTGAAACCGGAGGACCAAAATTGACACTGGCATAGCCAAATCGACTCCACCGATTTTTCCTCGATAACAGGGCTGTCTTATAGATAAAACCAAGGGTGGTTTTTAAAACAAACCACATACTGCGCCTGGGGGCTTCTGAATCCAATGCTCTGGTTAAACTGCGATCCTCAAGCACACGATCATAGTTTATCCCCACCGGAACGAATACAATGTCCTTGTCAAACTCCGGATGAAAGTCTCTGAGCATATAATCCAGAAAACCCAGTCTGGGTTCACGGAAGGCACCATCTTTGGTCAAACCACCCTCAAGAAAAACAGCCTGACAGACGCCGGCCCGGGTAGCCAAATGCACATAGCGCTCCAGAATCTTGCGATAGAGCGGATTGCCTGAATTACGACGAACAAAGAAGGCGCCCATGGATTTGATCAATGACTGTAAAGGCCAGATCCGTGCCCATTCACCCACTGCATAGGAAAGGGCTGTCTTTTCTGCCACCAGAAATGAAACCAGAATGTAATCCATGTTGCTTCTATGGTTCATGACAAACACAACACTGTCGCCCTGAGGTATTTTTTTGAGACCATCATCATCAAAAAAGCCAACCCGAATCCGCTAAATCAACCGAGCCGCTTTTCTGGCCAACCAGTAGCCAAACCTGAAATAGATGTAAGCATTAAAAGAAGGCACGATCTCACTGGCATAACTCTTGGCTTTTTCCTGGGCAATAGCCATGGGCATGTCGTTCTCAGCTGCAAAGATCTTAACTGCTTCAATCACCTGATCATCAAACACCAGTTGATCAATAAGCCCTTGTCTGCGAGTCAATTGGAAGGGTCGAATTTCTATATGAAGTCGCGAGCTGACCTCATCCATGACCTTTTTAACACGTTTTTGTAAAACCCAGCGCAGGCTAGGCATCAATAATCGATCGAGCACCATTACTGCCGCAAATATCAGCAGTACGATAAATCCCCAGAGTGGAATTGTAATGGTGTTTTCCATACTAGTTCTTGACCTTATCACCCCTTTATTTGTTATCGTGGAGTAAATTTAGGTCTGTTCGCCTGGTTTAAAAGGGGTTTACCATATTTCTCCGGTTTGTTGCAGTGATCCTTCGCGCTCTTCCTCTCTAATCATTCAGAGGCCATAACAGGGAAAGGGGGAATTAGTCTGGACGATCAAAGTATTCCAATACTGCGCTCATAACCTGATCTCTATGCTCAGTTGAAATGATCGTTTCAAAAGGGAAGCCAAAGATAATGATATCGGTAGTCCCTTGATGGGCAACTGCAGCACTGGTGTTGTTTTCAGCATACCTGAGAATGGTTGTAGCAGATGTGTCGGCTGGTTCAATGGCATCAGATGATTCAACAGTATAAAGTTCCGGGTGGTAAACCGTGTTGAATTTAAAGTCTTCCGTTACTGGAATAAAGGTGGAATCTGCTGAAATAACACCCCCGGAGTTTACGGCATGATCGGTTCGGAATTTGTACTTCAGCACGTCCTGAGCAAATTCGACATCCCGGAAATCCTTTCTGCTTTCAAAGAGATCCGTTCCCACATATGCACCGGTAATTAACAGATTGCCGTTTGTACTGCAATATCGCCTTAGCTCAGCCTGTAGTTGTTTTGGGAAAGCCTGAAAACGCTTTTCTAATCGCGGTTTGGGACCATCGGTAGTTTTTTCTTCGCCCAGGATCAAATCCACATATTTATACTGAGTAATATCAAGGTCGCTGTCCATAACGGCCTCGTCGCTGGTTGATACAAAAGAATGACCTGCCGCTTTCACGGATTCACCATGAACGAAAGGGAAGTCAAAAGTATTGCCGGGAATAATGGTGGTTTCATAATCGGCATTGCTGGCGCCATGTCCCGGTGCATCATCATCCAGCCAGGGAGAAGCGGCCAGTAGATCATATTGATCCCCGGTGAAATCCAGATCATATTTATCAGGTACACCCTGATCCCAGATATTCATGAAACCCAGATATTTATCAGTTTCAAGCGTGGCCGGTGCTGAAACACGGTCAAAACCATTAACGATCAAGACTTGAGAATTTTCGTTATCCAGATAGCAGACTGCCAAAATTTCTGAGGGGAAACTTTCTCCTCCGCCATTAACTGCGCTAATTTTAAAGCTGTATATCTCACCTGGCTCCAACTGGTCAGTTCTAAATTCAGCAGACTCCACCAAAACCCCATTATCAAATGCATTATCAGCACGGCGGGTATAGACAATGTACTGTTCCGCTTTAGCCGTTTCCTCAAGCGGGTCCTCTGTGGGCTTCCATTTCAACAGGGCTTGTCCATTTTTATTGAGTGTGGCCTGGAAATGGGAAACCGGCAGTGGTTGAACCTGATATTCAAACTGATATTGAGTGGCCAGAAACCTTAACATAGCTTTATAGATCGATCGACTGGAATGAAAGCGAAAGTCCGGATCCAATCCAAATTTCATATCCAGAAAATTTTGATGGGACAAAAGTTCCAACAATGCAGCCGGGACATTGGGTCGATATGCTTCACTATAACTTCTATCCCAAAGCCAGCGGCGATTCCAGGCAGGGTCATATTTTATCCGGATATCATCAACGATCTGACTTTGCAGGATGTCAGCAAAATCTCTATTGGCCAAACGTGACATACTGTCCGGGAAGATGGTTTCTGAGTTATATCCATCGCTGCGGAAGATAGAAAGGGTGCCAACCACCGTATCATTGCGAGTAAATCCGGCGTCCG
>JAUVKO010000245.1 GCA_030596225.1 Fidelibacterota bacterium | reverse complement strand
TAACTTCTCAAAGTAGTAACGTTGCAACAACATGATATCAAAGCGATAGTATTCGTCCAGGCGTTCTGTGTTCCAGTCATCTTCTGCATTGATATACCACTGTCTGACATTATGGTTGTATGTTTTTGGTGTATAGGGTTTGCCACCTGAATAGCGTAAGCGAAAACTGATCTCAAATTCATCGGCAGGTGCCAGTGGTAACCAGGAAGTTAGAGAAGCGAAAAGGGTCTCTTTGTAGCGATTGTACCAGTCGTAATCCATATACCGGATCTTATAGCCGCCGATCAGACTGACCACATTTCTGTAATCATAATCCCAGGGATAATAGACTGTTTCTGTTTTCCTGGGATCAATCCCCTCAGAGACTGAGTGAGAGTAACTGAATGTTCCATACCAGTTATGAGAGAACTTTTTCTGAATAAATAACTCAAATCCTTCTGATCGTCCGGCACCAATATTGGCGTAGTTCCCGAGACTATCAGAACCATTGCGATCCAGTAAAATCTCTCTAATCGGCATATCTTCAAACTGCTTCTGATAGTATTCAATGGTGATACGCATATCCTCTCGAGGGAGATATTCCATACCGAAAGCGATCTGGTCAGCAAAGTAGAAATCCAAGTCTGCTGTATTGGAACCACCCTGGATCAACAGCGCATAAAATGGAGCCTGGAAATAGCGACCGGTGGCAATATTTAATTTGAAATTGTGAAAAAGCTGATAAGACATATTCAGTCTGGGGGAAAAATTTGATTTGTCAAGAAAAGCATTGTATGCCAAACGTCCACCCAGTGTAATTTCTGAAAGTGCGGTTGGTTTTATCCGAATTTGGGCATGTATGCCGACAGAATTGTAGGTTTTTTTGATCAGAGAATCAGCGGAATCAGTTACATTCAGAATTTGAAAAGGAACAATTATAGCGGTTGTATCACCATAATAATTTGCATAAAACTCATCTTCGTCAATTGGCAGAGCCGGAACCAGGGTGGTATCATGAGAATAGCCATAGAGAATTAACTCATCACTATGCCAGGAGAAATTCCAGGTATTTGGGGCAGAGAGAAGCTTGATTCCCGCTGATATCTCAAACTTTGGATTGAATTTATATACCAGATCGGATTTTAGGATGGTCTCTCGCTCAATACTGAGCCCGTTATAGAAAGAATCATGATCGTCATCATCGGTTACATGGTAGGCATCAACGTCCAACTCCACATAATTCTGGGCTAGCGAGGCCAAAAGATAGCCCTTCTGAGAAAAGAGATTCTTATAGGTCAAACCCAGTGTGTGCTGTTGGCTCTGATATTCAACATTATCTGCTCCACGATTCTGCGGGTTAGCCTCACCCACCATCTCGATAGCATCAATACCTCCCAGATAATTGACGCTTAGCTTTTCTTTGGGACTTAGATCATAGACGATCTTTCCTTGAAAGGTCCAGTATGTAGGAATGGCCATGATACCACTCTGCTGGATGACAAAATCGAGGAAGGAGCGCTTTATGGAAAATAGATAAGAACTGTTCTGATTCAGGGGACCTTCAAGGCTGGCGCCAAAACCAGCCATGTCAAAGCTGACCTTAGTCTCATGGCTCTGGCGACTGCCTTCACGGACAGTCACATCCATAACGGACGATAGTTTATCACCATAGCGGGCTGGGAAGGAACCGGCAAAGAAGTCGATCCTTTCGATAAAGTCGGTATTGACCATGGTGATGGGGCCGCCGCCTTCACCTTGTTGGGGGAAATGGACCGGGTAGGGGATATCCAGGTGATCCATAACAAAGAGATTTTCACCGGGAGAGCCACCACGGACGATGATCTCATTGGATTGGTCAGCCCCTGATACTACTGATGGCAGGGATTGCATCATACTAAGGATATCATAAGCTCCCACGGGATCAGATCGAATTTCTTCAAAATCCACACTTCGTACGCTGGTGGCAGCATCTTTTACACGCTCAAAATAGCCGGCAGTAACGACAATATCACTTCCCGTCAGAATAGTGGGCTCCAGAGCCAGATTTACAATGGTGGGGCGATTTGATAGGGCATGAACATTCCCTCGCGCTTGAGATTTATAACCGATCATGTGGACCCGAATTGAATAGCTTCCTACTGGGACATTGAGGATCTCAAAATGTCCTTCCATATCTGTGGCTGCTCCGGAATTAGTGCCATTCAGGATGACATTAGCACCTGGCAAGGGTTGTTTAGTATCCCGATCGGTGATAATACCTGTAATAGTACCAGAAGGAACATTAGCAAATAGACCAATGCTAAGCAGGCTGGATAGAGTGAATATTTGCAGAGTTTTATTCATAGATATTTCCTCTACTCCCTACGAAGGAAGCATGTTTTCCAGATATTGAATGTAAGTTTTAAAAGCAGATTTTCCGGCAGTGGTTAGGCTGTAGATACTCACAGGTTTGCGGTCAACGAATGATTTTTCCACACTCAGATAGCCGCCTTCTTCCAGTTTACGAATATGGACGCTGAGATTTCCATCTGTGGCACCCACCGTCTCCTTGATGAGCGAAAAACTTACCGGACCCATGGTGGTCAGAGCTGCCATGACTGCCAGACGGATTCTGGAGTGGATCAGGTCATCGATCTGTTGATAGTCAAAATCAGTCATGCTCAATCCTGAGAAAAGTGAGCTTTCCATTGACGTTTAAAAATGAACCCCGGAATGATTTGCAGTCCAATCATCATCAAAACAAAAAGTAAGCCTGCCCATATTCCAGTAATGAAAAAGAGAACAATAGAACCACCCCACCAGCCGAAAGCCAGGTTTCTCACCCAGGGTTTACCTGTAATAACACCTTGGAGATAGTAGGCTATGCCAAGAACGGTAAACATCACAGCACTCATGTGTTCCATATTGATGGTGTCACTGTAACCACCGACAAAACCCAAGATGGTCATGGATAACAATACGGCTACCCAGATGGAGCTAATAATCTTTATAGTTATGGGATTACCAATTGTACATTTATCAGCTTTTCTATCGTAAATAGCGTTATATATCCATCCCAAACCAACAATTAGCAGGTAGAGCCAACCCAGAAAATGACTAAGCTGGAGTTGTTCAAGTAAGTATGAAGAAAAACCTGCCAGCAGGATCAATACTCCCCAGACAATGAATGCGGTCCCATTATCAGCCAGTACTTTTTGACTGTCATCCATAATGGATTTAATGAATGCCAGTTGTTCTTTTGCTTCTCTACTATCCTGTTCGGTCATATTCAATTCTCCAAATAAAAACAAAGTACTTTAAAATGCAAAGTAAACTAATCAGAACAACTGCTGCTGTCAAGGATTAATACCAATTACACCTCAAAACAGTCTATGCATTCTTCATCTTTTCCAGTTTTACTGCTCTTAAAATTCCAACCA
>JAUVKO010000274.1 GCA_030596225.1 Fidelibacterota bacterium | reverse complement strand
CAAACGCATTGGAAGATAAACATGCTGTATTATTGGTAAAAGAAGCGAATATCTCCAGTGCGCCTATCCCGGGTTCAAGTACCTTATTTATGATTCATGAAGGAACTTCAGGCGAAATATTAAATGCTACAGATACCTGGTATGAAATTAAATTGCCCGATGGAAAAGCAGGATGGATAATGCATGAAGCTATTGGCGTATATTAGTTTGTTGTTACCCCTACTAACTATGGGGCAGCAAAACATTAAGTTAGATGAATCCTTTGATCCAACGACATTAAATGATTGGCCGGATTCCAGGGTGCGGATTGAACAAATTAAGTCATTAAAAGCGTATTATGCAGGAGTGGGAAGTCAGATTGATACGCTGGAAATTGTTGAGCATTCAGATTTTGTGTTCCGTGTTCAACTGGGAAGTACGATCGATTATGAAAGGGCTATTATGATCGAAGAGAGAGCAGCGGAAACATTTGATGATGAAATAGTGCTGCAATTTGATAGTCCCTATTATAAAATTCGTGTTGGTAAGATGAATAATCGGGAAGATGCACAGAATTTACAGCAATTTGCCATTCAAAATGGGTATCGCCGAGCATGGGTCATCAGAACGGAGAATACTCTGGTAAAAGAAAATTAGATTGGGAGAATTATGTCCGGTCATAGTAAATGGTCCACAATAAAAAGGAAAAAGGCAGTGGTGGATGCAGCACGCGGAAAAGTATTCACGCGTATTGCCAAAGAATTAACTATTGCAGCTCGTGCCGGTGGTGGAGATGAATCTGCAAATCCCCGGCTTCGCACAGCAATGGCTACTGCCCGTTCATCAAACATGCCTATGGCTAATGTGGAACGTGCGATCAAGAAGGGAACAGGTGAACTTGAGGGGGTCATTATTGAAGAGATCGTCTACGAGGGATATGGACCTGGTGGGGTTGCTTTAATGATGGAAGTTGCTACGGATAACCGTAATCGCACTGTCTCTGAGATTCGACATTTACTGAGCAAGCATGGTGGTAATCTTGCCAATGCCGGTGCAGTTGCCTGGATGTTTGATACAAAAGGAGTGATCCAGATTCCGTCTGAGGGAGTCGATGAAGATGAACTGATGATGACTGTTTTAGAAGCGGGTGCTGAGGATATGACCAATGAGGGGGATTACTTTGAGATTCTAACTGATCTAACTGATCTTAATACTGTCAATGAAGCGGTCGTTGAAGCCGGATATAATATCGAAGTCGCCCAAATTCAGCATATACCTAATAATTTCACTGAAGTGAGTGCTGAAGATCTTCCCAAAGTGGTTACGCTTATGGAAATTCTGGATGACTATGAGGACATGCAAAAATTGTCTGCCAGTGTGAATTTTACCGACGAGATGTTAGCAGAGCTGGAGTAAGATTTGAGGATCATTGGCATAGATCCCGGCTTAAGAATTCTCGGCATTGGAGTTATTGACTATGATGGGAATCGTTTCCAGTCTGTTTACTCAGGTGTGATCAAGACGAAGAATACTGATAGCCTGGCCGTTAAGCTTGCACAATTATATGAAGGTATTACTGCCATTTTACGAGATTATCAGCCGGATGTCTTATCCATCGAAGAGGCTTTTTACGGAAAGAACGCTAAGACTGCTTTGCTCATGGGACATGTCCGCGGAGTCGCTATGATCGCGGGACATCATGCTGATCTGGAAGTCTATGAATATGCTGCGCGAAAAGTAAAATCATCTGTGACGGGGAATGGTGCTGCTGACAAACAACAGGTGTTATTCATGGTTAAACGTTTACTTAAGCTCAAAGAAGATCCAGTGACTATGGATGCATCTGATGCGCTAGCTATTGCTATCTGTCATGGTCTGAACTATAAATTAGCCAAACTGAGGTCATGATGTACGAATTTATCTCTGGTGAATTGGTCAGCAAACAAGCTGATCACATTGTTATTACAACTGGAGGAGTAGGCTATCGCTTAAAGGTGTCTTTCAGTACCTACGAGCAAATGCCGGCACCAGGTCAGCAAGTGATGGTTTATACATATTTGCATGTCCGGGAAGACATTTTTGATTTATTTGGATTTGTTCAAAAAGCTGAGCGGGAATTCTTCTATAAGCTCATTGCTATATCAAAAATTGGTCCCAAAGCAGCCCTGGCTATCCTTTCAGGCGGTTCTCCGGCAGATATTAGCAATTGGATCATGGCAGAAGACGCAAAAACCATCGCCAAGACACCAGGGATCGGACCGACAACAGCCAAACGTATCATTTTAGAGTTGAAACCCAAAATTGAAAAGGGCTTTGGGAGCATTGAACCAGGTAATCTGACCAGTGATTTAGGGTTAAGCAGTGTCGAGAATGAGGCTATCATGGCCTTAGAAGCCCTGGGCTATGCGAGAGCTGATGTCTATTCCAAGATTCGGAAAATTATCAAAGACAGTGATACCGAACTCAGCACAGAGCAGTTGATCAAAAGAACACTTCAGAAATAGTTCGAATTAATTTGCAATGATATCCCCGTCAATCGTTAACCCAAGCGGAGTCGAGGGGTAAGGTGCAGTAGCTTTGGAAGTCAATGCTTTCATTCAAGTAAATGATAATCGGGATCGATATCCCTCGACTCCGGGAAGACGAGGTCTAGCATACCTTTTGCATAGCTTAACGCATGATATACGATAAACTTATTATTGGGGGTGGAGTGCTTGGTCTGGCGACTGCTTTGGCCATCAGGGAGAATGATCCTG
>JAUVKO010000001.1 GCA_030596225.1 Fidelibacterota bacterium | reverse complement strand
CTAGTCAACCAGAATATGAATCCAGGAAGCTACGAGACTCGTTGGAATGGGACTAACGAAGACGGTAGTCAAGTTACCACAGGAGTATACTTCGCAAGGTTACAAGCAGGTCAGTATTCACGTGTGGTTAAGATGGTTTATTTAAGGTGAGAAAGATACATTTCATGAAGTACAGCTTCTATGTTAGTATTCTGTTACTGGCAATGAATGCAAGCATTGGATTGGCCAAAGAAATAAAGCAGTCAACAATATCTGTACAAGAATCAGTGAATCTGAATAGCTTTGATGTGAATCAGATCTATTGTATCACTGATAATAATGGCTCTATCGTGTCACACCAAAGTTTGGAAAGAGAATTTGGACTTAATTGGCCTGTTGACGATCATACCAGAACAATTTTTTCAGCAGGTCCATGGTTCTCAGGAAAGGTGAATGAAGAGATACGCACATCTCTTGTCGAATTTGCATCTGAGTTTGTCCCAGGTCCATGGAATTCAAATCCAGAGGATAATACAAATAGAATCTATAAAATCAACCTGTCTGACATGGAGAATCCTGATGGAAACATAGATTTTGCCAACTGGCCGGTTTATCAGGGAGCACCATGGATAGATAAGGATGGTGATGGTATCTATAATCCATTGCCTCAAGGCATAGATCATCCCGAATTCCTGGGAGAGCAGGTCCTTTATTATGTCATGCAGGATTGTGTCTCAACAAACATACTGAATGACCCAGAGATCCTTGGTCTTGAAGTAAGGGTGACAATATGGGGTTACAATAAGTGGAATATATATGAAGATATTATGTTCGTGAAACTCCAGATCTTCAATAAAGGTGGAAATTACATTGAAGATATGAACTTTGGATTCTGGACCGATACTGACCTTGGTGACCCAGGTGATGATTTGATAGGCTGTGACAGTACTAGAAGCTTAGGATTTTGCTATAATCGTGGATCAGATAGCGAGTTCGGAGATATAGTTCCAAGCGTTGGCGTTGATCTTCTGCAAGTTGCTGTGCCAAGTCATAATACAAACGATAAAGCTTATGGTTTCGGGATGGAAAAAGACGGGTTTATTAACCTGCCAATGACATCATTTATGCTAATACGATCTGATGACCGGGAGTGGGATGATCCATGGGGATCTGAGAATGTACACAACGCCCTCTCTGGTCTTCATTGGGATGGAGCACCAGTTATTGATCCAAATACCGGCCGCGTCACACGATTCGCAGTCCCAGGAAACCCAAGTGAAAATATTGGATTAACAGATAGTATATGGGTGGATGGCGATTATGGTGCCGAGTATTATGACCGTCGAATGTTGTTGAATGCTGGTCCCTTTAACTTTAACCCCGGAGACTCTGCAGAGATCGTGTTATCAGTTCTACATGCAAAAGGAAGTTCAACATTAAATTCTGTTGATGAATTAAAGGAGGTCTCAGACCTCGTTCAGCGTATATTTAATACAAGCACTTCTATTGAGGATACACACCTAAGACCAGATAAATTTAGCCTGACTGCATTTCCCAACCCCTTCAACCCAAGCACAACAATTGAATACGAACTACCAGAACGATCAGATGTGTCACTAGTCATCTACGATATTTCAGGACGAGAAGTGATGACGCTAGTCAACCAGAATATGAATCCAGGAAGCTACGAGACTAGTTGGAACGGAACAGACTGCAATGGCAAGCAAGTCGCTGCCGGGATGTATTTCGCGAGGTTAAAGGCTGGGGAGAATGCACAAACCATCAAAATGGTTTACCTGAGATAAAGATTTATCTATCGTAGCCTGTAGGGCGTAGATAGATGGTTTATTTGCGATGAGTTATACCCAAACTTGAGGAGGGGAATATGAATGATAGAATAATAAAACCCAAAAACCTCTTAGTAACCATATTGATATTCACAATCTTTTGGAACTGTGAGGAGATTATTGATCCCCTCGATGAACCAGATCTATATCCAGATCTTGGACTTACTCAAGAAGACAGTCTAGAGGCAGAGATCATTGCATATTATCTAGATCAATCCCTAACAGCCTCAGATTCATCCTTCAAGCGGGAATTGTACTTACTCAACTTCTTACGACAAACCTATCGAGATTCTTTTCCTTTTGTAGACGATTTACGTTTTGGAACCCCGTGGGTACCCAATATGATATTAGTAGGTGCGGAGGACTCAATTCTGGTTCAAATGAAGAATGATAATTTCCAAGGTTGGGGATCAATCCTCCCAGATATGCGCCCGGATTCTGTCGGCCATATCAGCTCGTCAGGATTTGGGGAGCTTTATCTCAACCCTGGATACCACCCTGTATTGATTAGTGAGTATTACGAAGTTATTCCAGGAGTTGAATACGCAGAGCCAAACGGTTTATTTTGGACAATTGGACCGTACTTTCCTCTAGCAATAATTAGGGGTGATACCAGTAATAAGTATCTATTCTCACTGATTACTTACCCATATCCGTATACTTATCACCTCTTTAACTATGTTGACCAACAACCAAATTATCTGGGATCATCAGCTGGCACGACAGATACCGAGTATCGTGAGCTTATTAGTGAATTCGAGAACCTGGGCTTTCCATAGCGTTTTAATATGCCAGTCAATAAATTACATAACATGGATCGCACCCCAAAAGATCCGTTTCACAAGCTGATCGTGAGTTGTGCATGGCGTTGGTGTCCAAAGGAAGGATAAAATGAGTTACAAATTAACGATTATTATTGTGACGCTTCTAGCTGGCATCTCGCTTTCAGGACAACGATCCTGGGACCTTCCAGATGATTCGACCTCAATCGGAATCTTCATCTATGATTTTCTAACGAGTGAATTTGAAGGAGGGCAGATACAAAACTACCCAATCTGTGGATCCTACGACTCTTCTGGCGTGCCTTTAATCTTCACTTATCAACCACCAGTGGATTTTGGCTGGGACATGTTTTCATATCCTTGCACAGAAGATACGGTATTTTTCGCAACAATAGTATGGATGGGCACAGGTTCCATAAGTATCCCAGAGTATTTTTTTCCTCCAGACTCATTCCCGAATTCTGATCAGACACCAAATCAAGCTACATCAAGTTATAATTTTGAGGCAGATCAATGGCCTGTTGAGGCATTCCCGGATATTGAATTAAGAGCTGATTCTATATGGCGTGATCTTTCAAAACGAACAATAATAGATCAATTTGCTGAATATCCATTTCATGTGATGACGTATCTCTACACACCAACAGTCGGAAGCACCGATTTTAATGTTGCTAAATGGGTGGTTTTTGTATACCGAAATCCCGTCCATGAAACATCTATAGACCCATGCAGAAGTGGGAATCTGGAACAGCATCATTTATCAGCAATGTCCTACCCCAACCCATTCAATCCAGTTACAACCATCATGTATGAACTACCAGAACACTCAACAGTCTCAATCAACATCTATGATATCCAAGGACGAAACATCCAGACTCTAGTCTACGAGTCGAAACCGGCTGGACACTACGAGGCAAAATGGAACGGAACAGACAGTCACGGTCAGCAAGTCAGCACCGGTGTGTACTTCGCAAGACTTCAGGCCGGGGACAATGCGCAAACCATCAAAATGGTTTACTTAAGATAAAGATTTATCCATCGTAGTCCTTTAGGACGCAGATGGATGGTATATTTGAGGTAGGTGCTTACCTTTGAAACACTACATAAATAAACTACATTTCAGCATGATTGACTGACAGGTGATGGGGTGGTGAAATACATTTGAGATGGATTATATGAAAGTTTTGAAGCTAATAGTTGGTTTTGTTCTAATAGGGTTGCTGTCGTGTGAAGAGACGACAGATCAACCAAAGAATATCTTAAACTTTCAGACAGACGAATCTAACCTTAGTGATTCGCTCAAATCACATTTCTGGAATGAAGCCACCCATCTTGCATTAAGAGAAATATTGGAAAATGAGGATGACTCGAAAGACTCTGTGATTATTCCTGAGGATAGTATTAAGCAGTTCTATTTTGGACTGGTTTCAGTATACAATGCGATTGAATTACCTGAACGAAGTATTGTCGTCGATACGTTTCAGATTGAATTATTCGGACAGCTCCAACTTGATCAGTTCTCAATGTGGATTGACACAACTTCTGTTTGGGCTCAGAAATGGATGGATGGGCAAACAGAAACCGGTAACCCGGTAGTTGATAGCCTGGTGGCAAAATATGAACTTTACGTATTGAGAACAGCCCACCATCAATCTCTGGGTGTATATGATATTACCCTGGGAAGTCGTTCTCTCTTGAATATGATGGCACTGACAGAACTTTTCAGCCATGTTGACGATATACGATATTCAACACCAAGCCACTGGAGTGGTGATGCAAATGACATCATTGCTGAAAAATCTGATAGCAAATTTGTTCTACATTATTATCTCAAGTGGGGAGATTGTCCTGCTGGCTGCGCGTACGAACACTTCTGGACGTTTGAAGTAACCTTTGCTGGCGAAGTAACCTTTATCGGTGAGGATGGTGATCCGATCACAAGGTAATCCTAAACCATGAGTATCTAATAGTCACATACAACTGCTTTAGGCGGTTGAGTTGTTAATGATAATGAATAGAAACGACATAAATTTAAGAGTTAATGGCTGTGCAGTAGGAGCGCAGGGAAGTTATGCGCATCGAGAAATGTCGGTTTAAAAAAATGTATATTCAATCTAGTATAGAGCTAAAATACGAAAGGGGGGATATGATATGCTAAAGTCAATTATACCTATACTTGTGATAGTAATATTCGGTTGCTCCGAACCAGATTCTATGAAAATTGGTGAAGCAATTGTGACAATCGATAATGTAGAGTATAAGGCAAAGGCCACAGTTGGAAGTAGAACACTCGAGGACACCGAATTTGAAAAAATTTCCATAGTAATATCAGATACACTATTTTTTGAGATCTTAAAAGAAATCTTTATAGAAGAAACAATCAAATGGACTAGTATGACCCCTAATACCGATGGAGTTGTATTTTCACTTCAGTGCTGGGGTGTAGGTGGGGCCTTGTATGGACCAGGAGAAGGCTTTTTAAAAATAAGTAATCGAAGTAATTCCGCCATTGCCGGTGAGTTTGAGCTCGATGTTTATGACTTTGCATCAAGCTGTTGGCAATGTCCTGATGATAAATTGACTGTTGAGGGCCAATTCATTGCAAGGGTGGACTAGATTGCCTAACATGCTGCTTCGGATAGCCTCAAACGGATTCATAGTTCTGTTATTAACTATAACAGCTACCGGTAATGATAATTGGATAAATTACCGAGCCGGTGGCAATCAGATCAATGCTATTATCCAGGAAGAGAGCCTCCTTTGGATTGGCACAGACAACGGCCTTGTTTGTCTTAATATGCTCAATCAAGATATGGATCATTATGATGAGATCTCTGGTCTACCCTATGCTGGGATCACCTCGATTGTCATTGATAGTGCAGGATCTAAATGGATTGGGACGGGTTCATTGTTGGGAGGGGGTGGAGGTCTTGTTAGATATGATGGTGATAGCTGGCAAGTATTTGATATCTCTAATTCTGATCTACCTTCGAACTATATACAAATGCTGTATGTAGACAGTTCCAACAACCTGTGGATCGGTTGTGGAAGCTCGATTCCTCAATTCGGAGGTTCATTGCTGAAATTTGATGGTAATTCATGGACTGTTTATAATCACAACAACTCTGGTTTACCTGATACCTATATCAACGCCATGGTGGAAGATAGCATAGGGAACTATTGGATTTGTACCGAAGATGGCCTTGTAAAGTTTGATGGCAATATATGGGAGGTATTTACTCCTGCCAATTCCGACATTCTTTCAATTCACGTTCTTTCAATCGAGATTGACGATCACAAAAAGTGGCTTGGTCTTTATGGTGGTTTGACTTGTTACAATGATACCTCATGGACAACATATACTCCGCAGAACTCACCCTTGCCTCACCATGCTGTAAAAAATGTTGCTTTTGACCAACAGAACAACCTATGGATTGGGACTTGGAATGGTTTGGCTTGTTTTGATGGTACGAATTGGAAGGTGTTTGATGAAGAAAACACAGGATTATTAACAGATGATATAACAGCTTTACTCATTGACGAAGCGGATAATAAGTGGGTTGGTACCTTCAACTATTATAATGATTATGGTCTGCGCAAATATAATGACTCTGAGTTGATATGCTATAACACAGCTCCAACACTATTACGCACAAATGATATCAACCAAATTCAGGTCGATAACACAAATGCTAAGTGGATTTGTACACAAAATGGTCTTGTTAAATATCAGGGAGATAGCTGGATATTATTCGATAGTTCAAATTCCGACTTACCTTATAACAACATTCAGGATATAGATTTTGATGCTGATGGTAATATTTGGGCTTGTGTACTTGGGGATTGTCCAATTGGATCTCCTGCAGTTGGAGCGCTTACGATGTTCAATGGTACTAACTGGGTTTCTTATAACTCTTCTAACTCTGGTTTACCTAGTAACCAAATTACAGAAGTATCGATAGGCGACAATGGCATTATATGGATTGTGGCAGGTGGTAATTCACTTGTACGTTTTGACGGCCACAATTGGGATATTTTCAATTCAAATAACTCAGTGTTGCCTTGCACATACATAAACAACATAAATACCATTGGTTCAGTAGTTTGGTTAAGTACTGATAACGGTTTATATAAATATGATGGACTACAGTGGTCCGTTTATAATCAGAGTAACAGTCCTTTGCCAAGTAACGTGATTCGCAACACTGCTTTTGATGATGATACTCTCTGGATCTGCACTGATGCTGGTTTAGTTAAGTACGATAGTATCAATTGGAATGTCTACAATTCAGACAACTCAGGACTTCCTAATGATAACTTGATCTCTCTTCATGTTCAAAATGGGATCAAATGGATCGGAGGTTTTGGGACAGGTTTAGTCGCATATGATAATATTTCTTGGGATGTTTATAATACTGATATCACACCCATATTAGACAATACTATCACATCGATTACGACAGATAATTATGGCAATCTTTGGATAGTATGCGATGATTCTGGTATCTCAGAATTCAATTCTAACGGAATAGTCGTTAATGTTGTGCCTGAGCCGTCAAGTTTGATACCTAAAAACCACAAGTTATTCCCGAATTACCCAAATCCCTTCAACCCCAGCACCACCATCCAGTATGAACTCCCGGAACACTCGACAGTCTCACTCGACATCTATGATATCCAAGGTCATAACATCCAGACCCTAGTTTCTGAGTCGAAACCAGCAGGTCATTACGAAGCACAATGGAACGGAACAGACAGAGACGGCAAACAGGTCGCCGCAGGAATGTACTTTGCGAGGTTACAGGTCGTAGATCCCGCCACAAGCGGGGCAGGTGCCCCGCATTCTAACGGGGTGCATTACTCGAGTGTTGTTAAGATGGTTTATTTGAGGTAATCGTTGAAAGTAAAGTCGATTATTTGTGACATTTACATGTGTTCGCATCACATGTTGGATAGCCTGAAATTGTTTCTTAAGTTTTGAGCAAATCAGGCCGAATTACTGTAATAGACATTAAAATGTGGGAATATGCTAGCTGACATGAAATCAAGAAACTTTTCAAGAGTTTTTGTCCTGTTGATACCAATCTTGCTTTTTCCTATTCCACAAGACCTTACGGAGATAGAAAGAGAAAATGTCCGTATCGATCAATTCAAGAATATCCTGCCAACCTTTGAAGAACATTCTTCCAATGACATACAATATGAGGAATTTGGTGAGCGTTCCAATATTCTGTTTCCTGAAGGTCCCAGTGTGCTGGATAGTCTGATAATTACAAGGGATGACGGAAATCTGATAAAACATACATATAAATTTGATAGTCGTGGGAATATGACTTCTTGGTTGCGCGAAGATTGGACTGGTTCAGTATGGGTAGGCGATTACCGATATACATATGCTTATAACGGCAATGGGAATAGGATTTCATGGTTAGTCGAAGATTGGGCAGACTCAAGTTGGATATATAATTTTCAATATACCTATTCCTATGACCTCAATGAGAATAGGATATTATCTTTAAATGAAGATTGGGATAGCCTTGAGTGGGTTTATGTCTCACGAACAAGCTATACTTACGATAGCTATGGGCATGAAACTTTTTCGGTATCAGAAAAGTGGTATGAATTGAGCTGGATACCTGAATATCAATTTATCCATACTTATGACAGTAAAGGAAATGAGACTTCCTATGTAATGGAAGAATGGATTGGATCAAGCTGGATGCCTATGTTTAGGACAACTAATACATACGATAGTGATGGTAATAACACTTCACATTTACACGAAGATTGGTATGGTACACACTGGGAAAGCATTTACCGGTACACATACTCTCTTAACACTAGCGGGAATCGGATTTCCTGGTTATCTGAGTATCGGGAAGATTCAACATGGATAAATTATTGGCGAATCATCTATACATATGATGATAATGAGAATATATCTATTCAATTAATGGAAGCATATAGAGACTCAAGTTGGGTTGGTGATAGACGATATACTTACACTTATGATATCAATGAAAATAGAGTTTTATGGGTAGTTGAAGACTGGGCTGAATCAACATGGTCAAACTTTTGGCAAAGAGCATATACTTATAACAATAATGGCAATTTGATCCTTTTGTTAGAAAAAGATTGGGTGGACTCAAGTTGGGTAAATGATGAGCAAGAAATATATAGATATGATGCTCATGGGAATCTAACTGAATTCGTTGGTGAGCTGTGGATGGGCAACAGCTGGAGGATATGGGATCGATGGCTAACTTTCGACGATCAATTTGCTAATCAGTATGATTTTCGTGCTGCACAAGCAGTAATATTTTATTCCTTGATAACTACAAATGTGAATAATAGCCAAAATATCATTCCTGAAACCTTGCATCTACAAAACTACCCCAACCCCTTTAACCCCAGTACAACGATAGCATATGAACTACCAGAACACTCAACAGTGACACTAAACATCTACGATATACAGGGACAAAACATCCAGACTCTAGTCTCAGAATTTAAACCAGCAGGTCACTACGAGACAAAGTGGAACGGAAGCGACAGCGAAGGCAAACAAGTCGCTGCAGGAATGTACTTCGCAAGGCTGGAGGTTGGGGTCCCGCATTCTGACGGGGTGCAGTATTCGAGCGTTGTTAAGATGGTTTATCTCAGATGAGCCTCCGTCCAAGCATGAGGGGTGGAGAGTGAATGTATGAAATAACACACAACCCTAAAGGTATCAATGAGACCTAAACACATAATTGTGCTGCTATTGATTGCTCTTCTTTTTGGATGTCCATCAGATGTTCTTATAAAATCTGCTCCAGCAAATGGTTTTGTCATGGAGTATTCTGGTTTAGGCATTGCTAATGTCAAAATACACAGTGATAGGTCTGGAGCTTATTTTCTCGAACAAAACCTGAGTGATTTTCACTCTAACACCTTGTCAGATTCTTTAGGCCACTATCAGTTAGAAAGAGTGGTTCATGAGCATTATCAATCAAGTAATTCTGGCTGTGTCAGCTCGGAGCCTGAATTTGAATACATATTTGAGTTTGAGATGGCGTTTACGCATCCAGACTATGATACCTTAATAATCGCTTTTGTCCCAAACGTTCCTGACACAAGCATTGAAATGAGCCCATACCTTTCACAGGTAGATACGATAATTTACGTTAATGATTTAGGCTTAAAGAAGGAAGACGATAGTTATACAATGCCAACAATCTATTTACGCTCTTCTAAATAGCAGAGTTGGGTTGGGACCAGCCATCCTTTGAAATACTACACAAAATGAGTACATTTCAGCATGATTAACTGACAGGTGGGGACTCTATGCAACGATTGCTATTAATTCTAGTACTATTTATTGTTTCAGAACTCAATGCACAAAGTGCACTCTTTCTTCTAATTCGACCCATTACATCCCTTAATGGAATGGGTGGGGTCGGTGTTGGGTTGAGCTATGATAACATTGGCGCTACCTATTTTAACCCTGCTAATGGATTCAGCAGTTATCATGGATTCTCGATATCTGGGTCAGGTATGGAAATGAAATGGTTGCCTGGACTGGTAGACGATATGATTCTATCGCATAATCAGGTTAGCTTAAGTTATCGCTTCCCCAAGCTCCCTCTCCAATTGAATATTCAGCAATACCGGACGTTTCTAGATGCTGGTGAACAGCAATATACAGGTCCGAATGGAGAGAACTTAGGTACATTTAATACATTCTTTCGTGCAGATGCTAGTGTTCTTGCAGTCAGATATTTTGGTTCCATCTGGAAACTTCCATACACTTTTTCATATGGTATTGCTAGCAAGCAGATCGTTCAGGCATTAACAGGCGACGTACAAATCAATGGACGGAATGGCCGTTCTGAAGATCATGTATTTGACCGAGGCTTTCTTCTAGATATCCCCTTTGCAGAGACATTGAAAAGTGGTGCACTGGTAGAAATTAAACCCTCGTTCGGAATCAGCACAGTGAATATCGGAGACCCTGTTGTTTTTAATGATCCAGATCAAGCTGACCCCATGCCCACAGAGCTTAGGGTGGGAATTGGGTTTAGTACGAGTATCTCATTGACTGATTCTTGGAAGTTATTTGAATACAAAATCGGTCATGCAGCAAATGACCTACTCATCAAACACCGCACTAGTCATGAAGAGCCAATAGAATACCAGAAGGGTCTTGGCGATATTAACCTGATCCAACATGTGTTTAAATCTGAAGCTTCTGATCTTGTTCAAGTCTCCCGTGGGCAAGAAATTAACCTTCTAGACTTTTACTCTATTCGTTTTGGTAGCTATGTCGATTTGGATGGTAAGATTCATTCTACTGAATCCGGTATTAGTTATAGTTCCAAGGGATTACTAAATTTGGTATATCATCTAACAAAGCTATCGGCAATTAACGCTATCAACCATCATATTCAGGTATCGTATGATTACGCAGATTGGGATGCTGCCTACAGTCACCCCCTGTACGGGACTCATTTTGAAACTTGGAATATTACAATAAATGGCCTTCTTGGAGTCCGTTCAAGCCTCCAACAGAATGCAAAATCAATACCTCTTCAATTGACTAATGGGCTAAGTTTTATGGTCGGTGCTAACTATGAAATTCCATTATTCGCCAATGGGAATGATGTAGATGACAGGAAGAGCATGATTGGCTATGCTATCGGAGTAGAAGTCCCATGGGAACCGATCCGATTTGGAATTGCACTAACAGAATCCAGATCATCAGATACTCTGAGACTAGATTTTGGCGATTTGTCGTTCAAAACTGGTATTGAAGACATTTATTATCAACTCAGCTTGTACAGTCTTATCCCCATTTCGATCAATAAATGGTTAACACTGGTTGGTGGACCTCAAATCCATAGTCCCTTTATGCACAGAAAGATTTGGATAGAGGATGACTCTGCCTCAGACCCGAATTATGGATATAATTATGGATTGAGAGGAGGGATAGAAGTTCATATGAGTGAGAGCTATGCGCTGCGTATAAACTACTCCTACTGGATTCGGGATTTGGAGTATCTCCTAATTGAAGGTTACGAATTCAAGCCCAACGGTATTCAGATCGAGGGACGATTGATTTTATAGGACAACCCTGTTCAGTTAGTGATTAACAAAAACCAAATACCAGTACTTTCAAAACCAAACTTTGAAATGGAAAATGTCAGGAATTTATTGCTAAGTCGTACAAACCTGTCTCTAAATCAAAGTCGCAAAACTTACATTTTTTAACGTATATGATTCATGAAGGACTATACCTGAGGTAGTTCCGATCAAGTATAGGGTTGGAGGGAGCAGCTTGTTTACTTGACTTCAATGTAAGAAAATCTTACCTTCTGTTCAGGAGGTGCAACATGAGTGTTATAGAAATTACAAGCATGTCTACAAAAGGGCAGGTTGTCATACCGGCAAAAATGAGAAAGAAGCTACATATTCAGGGTGGCTCAAAGTTGATCGTAGTACAGGATGGGGATAATATTCTACTAAAGCCTATTGCTAAACCCCGTGACGATGAATTTAAAGATATTATTAAACTCGCAGAGCAGATTCGAAATGAATTAAATCTGAATGAATCTGATATTTCTGAAGCAATAAAAGCATCCAGGAAATCACGTGCGAGTCGTCGTTGATACTAATGTCCTGATATCTGGGATTTTCTTCGGAGGACTACCGCGAAAAATTTTGGAACTATGGAGAGCGAAAGATTTCGAGTTGGTATGTAGTGCTGAAATACTTGAAGAGTATGAAGATGTATTATATCGTTTTGAAAAGAAATCCAAATCTGCTGACGATTCATTAGTGCAAAAGTTTATGAATATGTTAACCCGGGATAGTATGGTAATCCATCCGACACATACGCGGAAGATTTCTAGCGATCCAGATGATGATAAATTTATCAATTGTGCGTTAAGTGGTAGAGCTTTGTACATAGTTAGTGGAGACAGTGATCTGTTAGAAATTAAGGAAGTTGAGGGAATTAAAATAATTACAGCTAGAGATTTCCTTGATAAGATGAGCATTTAACGAGGTGGTTGAATAAGACCCTAATCAAACTTTTTCAGCATGGTACTTTTATGTCTCTGACACCCCACAAACCCTTATATACGTCAAATGGCCAGGTATTTCCCTGGCGTGCGAAGCCGTACAGCCTACGTAGCACTTCGGCATAGGCAGGCCCAGTCCTTCAGGGCTGTGGATAAAAGTACTTGCCAAAAAGCTGTAAGGCCGTTAACGGCCTTGTCTTTCTTAATCTGAACGGCTGGGCTAGTGCCCCGACAGGCTTATCGGGTTAGAAGTTCATTTAAAAAGGCGAGGATTCAAATCCTCGCCTTTTTTTTCGGAAACATCATTCCAATATTACGTGATCAGAGGGTAATACCAATTGTACTTCAAAAGAGTCAATATGAATTCAAAAGATTTTTCTGTTTTACAATCTTTAAATTTTAAGCATAGCTTGAGCTATGGTTGGAATTTTAAGAGCAGTAAAACTGGAAAAGATGAAGAATGCAGAGACTGTTTTGAGGTGTAATTGGTATAAAATAGGCTAGCAATGATAAAGCCCTGCTCCCAAGGGAACAGGGCTCGTGTGAAACGGAGGTTGTGCTACCCGTGCTTATACGGGTTTTGTGCCACTTATGACACTCTGGTGTACTACAGTTTCATGCCGTCCTGACGACGGATATAGGCCGGGACAGAAAGATCATCGCTGAAATGCATGATAACATCTTCCTCCTGCTGCTGGCGTTCGAAAGTGGGCGTTTCCAAACGGGCCGGCTCATTGAAGCTATCCATACGGGCTTCAACAACAGGTTCAGCAAAATTGCTGACAGGTACATCGATCTTGATCTCGTCCAATGGTTTTGCCTCAGCAATGGGCATTGTTGGACGATACGCACGTGCCGGCTGTGTCTCATTCCGATCAAAACGCAGGTCATTGTCATGGTGAAAACCGGTGGCGATCACCGTTACCCGGATCTCATCACCCATATTTTCATTTATGACAGCACCAAGAATGATATTGGCTTGTTCGCCGACTTCTTCAAAAATAAGGTTGGATGCTTCATCAACCTCTGCCAGCGTCATGTCGGGGCCACCGGTGATGTTGATCAAGAGACCCTGTGCTCCCTGAATATTGGTGTCATCCAGTAAAGGTGAAGAAATAGCGGTCTGAGCGGCTAATACAGCGCGTTCCTCGCCGGAAGCTATACCTGTACCCATAATGGCATCACCCATGCCTTCCATGACGGTTTTAACGTCTGCATAGTCCAGATTGATCAGCCCATGAACATTGATCAGGTCTGAAATACCTCTGGTTGCCTGATGAAGCACTGAATCCGCTTCCAGAAACGCATCAACCATGCTGGTGCTTTTGTCAACGATGGAGAGCAAACGCTGGTTGGGGATAATGATCAGTGTATCCAGGTGATCCCTGAGTTTTTCCACACCTTCTTTGCCACGTCTGGCTCTTGGTGGACCTTCAAAGCGGAAAGGAGTGGTCACGATACCGATGGTCAAGGCACCAATTTCCTGAGAGATACGTGCCACAATCGGGGCGGCGCCTGTACCTGTACCACCACCCATACCGGCAGTGATGAAAACCAGATCAGAACCGTCAAGGGCGGCAGCAATAGCCTGTGCATCTTCCTCTGCTGCAGCTTCTCCAACATGGATTTTTGCTCCGGCTCCCAGACCTTTTGTGATGGTCTTGTCGATCTGGATCTTTACATCAGCCTTGCTTTGATCCAGGGCTTGGGCATCAGTGTTAACAGCGATGAATTCTACACCTGAGAGTTCCGAATCGACCATGCGATCAATAGCGTTACTGCCGGCACCACCTACACCAATAACTCGAATCCGGGCCTTCTGCTCTTTTAAACTATCAAATTCAAATAACATGTTTCTATCCTCCGTTTTGGATGTGTTTACTTTCTAAAAGTTATTTCTAAAAAAGTCTGTGACTTTTTTGGATATTTGTGACAGGGTGCTCTGGTCAAATCGTTTTGTATCTTCAGACTGAAATTTTGCAGCATAGGCGATCAAACCGGTTGCCGTTGCATATTCCGGACTATCGATCATCTCTGTTGCATCGGTAAAGCCGATGGGGTTGCCCAATCGAATGGGCATATCAAAAACCCGGCTCGCCAGTGGCAGGATACCGGGAATGTTTGAGCCTCCGCCGGTGAACACCAGGCCGGAGTTAAGATGCTTGAGCATGCCATTTTCCTTCAGATTAGCTTTCACCATCCTCAGGATCTCATCCATGCGGGCTTCGATATACATGGAGAATTCAGACTCATTAATATTGCGGTCCTGTCGACCTCCAACACCTTTGACATCAAAAACTTTGTCCACAGCGGTTTCTTCAGTGAAACAATGACCATATTTTAATTTGAGTTCATCGGCCTGTTCCTCAGTGATGCGCAGAATGCTGGCAATGTCAGAAGTGACATGATTGCCGCCATAAGGCAGCGAGACTGTGTGTTCCACACCAAATTTTGACATGACAATGGCATCAGTTGTTCCTGCTCCGATATCAATGAGACCAACACCGATCTGTTTTTCTTCTTCAGTTAGCACTGATTGAGCAGATGCGATGGGTTCCAGAACGAAATCTTTCACCTGGCAACCGGCATGTCTCACCGTTGAAATGATATTCTTGGTGCTGGCAGTTGCTGAAGTGACCAGATGGACCCGGGCTTCGAGCCTCCTTCCGGTCATACCCACCGGATTGCGCAAACCACCATCATCATCTACTGTGAATTGCTGGGGGATAACGTGAATGATGCGACGGCCGTTAGGCAAACCCACTGCTTTGGCGGATTCGATGACTCGTTCCACATCATCCTCAGTGATCTCCAACTCTTTCTCACCTCTGCGCTTGGAAAGGTCTGCAACACCGATCACACCTGTGGCATTCAGGCTGTAAATATGCTCTCCGGCGATACCCACGGTCACTTGATCAGCTTTGATCCCGGCGCTAACCTCGATCTCATCCAGAGCTTTACGGATAGCACCTGCCGTTGCTTCGATATCAACGATAGTACCACGACGTAATCCGGTGGATGGAGAACTGCTCAGTCCAACTACTTTGAGTACATCCTCATGATCCGGTTCAGCTGCGATGGCACAGACTTTTGAAGTCCCGATATCTAGTCCAATGTAAATTCCACGGCTGTTCATCGTGATTTTCGCTCCTTTACGATGACCTGTCGATCAAATCGCAGGTCGATATACTGATAGGAACTGATGATTCCAGAATCTGATTCATCAGATATAAAATTTGCCAGGATTCGACTGTTTAAGAGTGCCTCATCCTCATTCCCCAGATATATGGTGGTGCCATGGGTGGCTGAAACCAGCTTGATTCCGCGGCGATCATAGGATATTTCTGAAATATCCAGATAAATGTTTTGATGCTCCTTGCGGATAAACTTGAGAAAGTTTACCAGCATTTGCACGGTCTCATCAGGAATGGGTTCACCAACCTTTGCTGACTGTAAATCCAGATTGATGCCTGTGATGATCGGCAAGTTGTAAAGCATTCCTTTGTCAGGGAGGGGCAGGAGGGTTGCTTTTTCATCAAGAGTCATGATGCTTTGGATGGCGATATAGGCAACCGGGAGGATATCATAAAGATAGATATCCAGAGTGCTGGGAAAGCGTCGGGTGGCCTTGGCGCTGCGTATCAGGGGATACTTCAGAAAACTATCCTGAATATCCATCAGGTTCAAATTTCTTAAAGATTCTCCCAGATAGATCTCGGTAAGATTTTGGACTCGTTCCGGACTCATCGTCCGTTGCCCGTATAAATTAATTGTCTCAATGTTATCACTTTGCAGTAGGTCAGCATAACTCAAGCTTAGCGAGCCCAGCAAGATTGCGCTGATCAGGAACACTGCTGAAAATGCCCAACTCAAGGGTGGAATATTATAGATGGAAGTTCTGGTCATCTAGTTACTCCCCTCCAGGAACAGATCATGCAACTTCCAGATATCTCCGGCACCCATGGTGATCAACAGATCGCCGTCCCGCAACTGTGGTTTCAGGTATGCATGCACATCTGCCATGGATGGCAGGAGGGTGAGATCATTGTTTCCCGCTTCCAGGATCAGTTTGGAGCTAACCCCAGGAATGGGCAATTCACGAGCAGGGTAGATATCTGTGAGCAGGGCAATATCCGCAAGCTGTAGGGCCTGAGCGAATTCTGCTGCAAAATCCCGGGTTCTTGAATAGAGATGGGGCTGAAAAACAGCAATAATTCTGGATTTTGGCCAACCGCTGTGAGCAGCATTCAGGGTTGCTTCCAACTCAGATGGATGATGTGCATAATCGTCGATGAAATGAACGCCGTTCAGGGTCCCTCTCAGTTGAAAACGCCGCTCAACTCCGCGAAAGGCTTCCAAACCAGCCTTGATATGCTGAATATCAATACCCATTTGGTGAGTTAGAGCGAAGGCAGCTAAAGCATTCATAACATTATGCTTACCAGGCATATTCAGGATGATATTTCCAAGATCAAGACCATTCCCGGTGACTGTGAAGTGACTGCTGAAAGCATCCATTTGCAAATTCACAGCCCGATAATCAGATCCATCTGATAAACCGTAGCTGATCACCGGATGGGGACTTAGTTCTGCAAGCCGGAGCAATTCTGCATCATCACCCTGTAAAACCAGAATCCCATTTTCCTGCATCTGAGAGATGAATTGAAGGAAGGTGTCGCGCACATCCTGAAGATCTTTGTAAATATCGAGATGATCCGCTTCCAGGGAGGTGACGATGACTCGATCCGGACTCAAAGCCAGAAAAGAGCGATCATACTCATCAGCTTCCACAACAATATGATCATGAGTTCCCAGACGCAGATTCGAGTTGAGATTTGGCAGAATTCCACCAACCAGGATGCTTGGATCAAGATCTGCAGCGATGAGGATCTGTCCGCACAGACCTGTGGTTGTCGTTTTACCGTGAGTTCCGGCTACAGCTATAGTGTGACTGTAGGCTGCGGCAATCTGGCCTAATAATTCAGCGCGGCGAATTTCCGGAATATGGTGAGATTCTGCATAAGCTCGTTCAGGATTATCCGGTTTTACAGCACTGGAATAGACAAGCAGGTCAGCTTTTTCAGCATGTTCAGCAGCATGACCGATATGAATATCAATGTCCGCACTTCTCAAGGTATCAAGCAAGCTGCTATCCATTTGATCAGTGCCGGAAACGGTTTTGCCTTGTTGCTGGAGCAAAAGGGCCAGGGCGCTCATTCCAATACCGCCAATACCGACGAAGTGAATATGTTTAGCGGTCTTAAACACAGGAACCGGCAATCCTTATAATGCTGTCACAAATATCTTGAGTGGCATTGGGTCGTCTTATAGCAGCTGAGGCCTTTGCCATTTCAATGATGCGATCTTGATTTGTAAATATTTCAGTGATCAAAGGCAGGAAAGCTCCTTCAGCCAGTTCAGGCTCAAGGAGTACACGGGCTGCTCCGGCCTTTTCCTGACTGCGGGCATTGAACTCCTGATGATTTGCTGCTGCTGTGGGCAAAGGAATCAGAATCGCCGGTAATCCGAAATGATTGATCTCAGTAAGGGTCATGGCTCCGGCACGACAGACCATTAGATCAGCTAATGAATACGCTTTGTCCATATCTTTGATAAAGGCTAGCAATTTGATCTTGGAATTACTGCCAACGTGTTTTTGACAATACTCTAAGTCAGCTTTGCCTGTCTGCCAAAGAATCTGCATGCCCAGTTTTTCCAGGTATAGCGAAGCTTTTTTAACAAAATGCCGATTTAATGCTCTGGCGCCCTGTGATCCCCCAAGAATAAAGAGGGTGGGCAGTTCCGGATTCAATCCAAAGAAATGGGCAGCGTCAGCTTGGTTAGCGGTTTTTCCCAAATGGCGAATAGGGTTGCCCGTCATCAATGTATCAGCACCTTTTAAATGCTTTTTAGCATCTTCATAAGTGAGAAAGACCTGTTGGGCTTTGGCGGCGAAAAGACGCGTAACCAAACCCGGATAGCTGTTCTGCTCCTGGAGGACAACCGGAATATTATTTCGCAGAGATTGTCGAACCGGTACAGCGCTGGCATACCCGCCGGTCCCCACAGTGATATGAGGATTGAATGCTCGTAAGGCTCTATTAGCTTTTATAATTGATGCTATCATACGTCCCGGAAGCAGGAGATTTTGCTTTAATCCGGCCATTGTCAATGAACGAGATAGTCCGCGGATTGGCAGGGTCTCAAGTGTAAAACCCGCCTCTGGAATGAGTTTTGTTTCCATTCCATAATCACTGCCGAAAAAGAGAACATCAACAGCTTTGAACACGCTCTGCTCAGAGCTACTGCGTTGTAGTTCCTCAGCAATAGCAAGAGCGGGAATGATATGCCCACCGGTGCCACCACCGGCAAGAGCTACACGCAGCGTCGTATCCATTGAATTATAACTCAAGATTCAACATCCTTTCTGAGGACAGGATCTTACCTGATTCGTTGTTGGATGAAATATTGAAGAGGATGCCCAGCATGACAGCCGTCGTTAATAGATTTGAACCACCATAGGAAATCAGAGGCAGAGGCAAGCCTGTGGTAGGCAGAAAACCCGTTACCACTCCAATGTTCACCATGGCAAAACTGAACAGGGAAAAACTGATCCCGATAGCGAGCAGCATACTGAAGAAATCAGTCGAGTTTCTGGCAATTCTAAGTCCTCTCAAGAAGAGAAGTAAGAACAGCAAGAGGAAGAAGGCTGAACCAATGAATCCAAATTCTTCACCAAGAATACTGAACACAAAATCTGTGTGTGGTTCAGGGAGAAAGAGATCTTTCACATAGCTATTACCCAAACCGACACCGGCAATTCCGCCATGAGCCAGTCCCATGAGGGAATGGTGGACCTGAAATCCTTCATTAGCGACATCAACATTGTCACTCATGAAGGTCATGATCCGTTTCCACATATAGGGATTGTTCCAGGCATAGAGCATCGCACTTATGGAGCCAACGGAAAGAAAGGCAGAGATATGACTGATCTGGATATTGCCCAGATAGAAGAGGACCAGTGATAGCATCATGATCATCAGGGAGGAGGAGAGATCAGGCTGGATAGCAATAAGCGCCGCAACTGTTGCCGCCAGGACAAACACCGGCAGGACACTATTTTTGAAATCATTTAACAGATGCTGTTTCCGATGGAGGTAATCCGCGATGAAAATGATCATTGCCAAGCGAACGAAATCAGCGACTTGAAAACTGAATCCACCCAGGTATAGCCAGCGGGCCGGATGGGTGATCCCCATCATTTTATTGTAGACCAAAACACCGATCAGCAGGGCGTAGATCCCAATTAAAATGATATATCGCAGGGGACGAAAATATTGATGGGGAAAGCGGGAAAAAGCTATCCCCAGCATGATGGCAATCGTGCCATTAATAAGGTGGCGCTTTAGATAGTGCGCTGAGTCTGCGTGCTGGGAGGTCGAGGCAGAATACATAACTACAGACCCGGCAACAAAAAGAATTATAACAATAATAAACAATACTTTATCGAGATGGAAGTTTTTCACATTGACCAACCTTCCCAGTTCTGGATAAGTGAACGGAAGTGATCACCACGAACCTCAAAATTGTCGAATTGATCAAAACTGGCGCAGGCCGGTGAGAGCAATAATACATCTCCCTCTTTTCCATGCTTAATACAATGATCGATAGCGCTGCTGATAGTTTCCAGCTTGCGAGTGGGCAGTGAACGCCCGATCTGGGTCTCTATGATGTCTGTTGCTGCACCAACCAACAGGACCTCTCTTATATGTTCTTCCAACAGAGGAAGCAGTGTTGTGAAATCTCCACCTTTATCTTTTCCCCCGAGGATCAACCACAGTGGTTTAGAAAAGCTGTGGATCGCCACTTCAGTGGAGGCAATATTAGTGGCTTTAGAATCGTTGTAGCAGGCAATTCCATTAATTTTACCTACATACTCAATGCGATGAGGAACTGCAGAAAAAGTCATGAGACCCTGGGCAAGCACTTCCGGTTCCGGGATATAATCCATCACTGCAGCTATGGCAGCAAGCGCATTGCTAAGATTATGTCGACCGGGGATGGGGAGCGCCTTTGCCGGCAGGATAGGATTCCAGCCACTTGCATTCATTATTCCCAAAACACCTTCTGCCAGCATCGCATCAGCCCCATTCTGACTGTTGACAGCGAAAAAGCGTTTATGGTCAGCAAAAATATCCCGACGCGTTAATTCAGGGTCATCACGGTTAATAACGGCAACACAATTTTCATCGAGATTCCTGAAAATCTCTAGTTTTGATTCATAGTAGGCATCCAGGCTTGGATATCGATCCAGGTGATCCGGAGTCAGATTCAGGATAACGGCAACCTGAGGTTTGAAACTATTGATGTTGTCCAGTTGAAAACTACTGACCTCAAGTACAAAGATCGGCTTTTTGGGAGCTTTCTGGAGGCTGTCCAATAAGATCTCAGAGGCGGCAACACCAACATTACCACCCAGAAAGCTGTCATATCCGGCTGTTTGCAGCAGGTGGTGGATCAGATTCACAGTAGTTGTTTTTCCATTTGACCCTGTGACGGCGATAATAGGTGCATCAATGAACCAGGAGGTCACTTCGATCTCAGAATAAATGGGGATGTCCTGCTCACGAAGTTTCTTAATAATGTCAACGTTTTCAGGAATTCCGGGACTCACAACCACAAAATCACTTTCCAACACATCCGGTGAGTGATAGCCAAATTCAAATTCAGCCCCGATATCAGCCATGATTTGACGTTTCTCAGCATTGAATTGATCTGCATTCAGTTCGCTCAGCAGGACTTTTGCGCCAAAATGGCTTAATAAACGAGCTGCTCCCATTCCTGAGCGTTGGCTGCCCAAGACGGTTACTTTTTTATCTTTTACTTTAGACCTGCTCACAATTATCTGATCTTGAAAGTTGTAAAAGTGAGGAGAGCGAACAGGATACCCAGGATCCAGAAGCGGATCACGACCTTATTCTCGTCCCAACCTTTGAGTTCAAAATGATGGTGGATCGGAGTCATGCGGAAAATTCGCCGCCCTTCTCCATACTTCTTTTTAGTGTATTTGAAATAGCGCACCTGGATGATCACGGAAAGGGATTCCAGAATGAAAACACCCCCTGCAAAGGGACGTAGGAATTCCTTTTTCAACATGACTGCCACCGCCCCAAGTGCGGCTCCCAGAGCCAGCGATCCGGTATCGCCCATAAAGACCTCTGCAGGTCGGGCGTTAAACCAGAGAAAACCAAGCGAAGCTCCAATGAGTGCCGCACAAAAGACAGTGAGCTCTCCTGCACTAGGGAGATATATAATGTTTAAATATTGACTGAAATCGGCACGACCGGTGATATAGGCAATGCCCGCAAAGACCAAAGCAGCAATAGCCATGAGTCCGGAGGCAAGACCATCCAGACCATCACTCAAATTCACGGAATTTGATGTGGCAGTGATCACAAAAATAACAAATGGGATATAGATCCACCCTGTTCTCAGGTCGATTATCAGATCTTTGAAAAAGGGCAGGGTGGTTGATGTACGAACTTCTTCGAATTCAGGATGAAGGAGCATGACCGCACCAAGGAGCAAACCCAGAGAGATCTGTCCTAAAAGTTTATAACGAGCGATCAGTCCCTTCTTGGATTTTTTTACTGTTTTGAGATAATCATCTATAAATCCGACGATTCCCATCCAAAGCACAGATACTATCATCATCTGGATGTAAATATTATCCAGTCGTCCAAAGAGCAGAGTCGGAACAAGTATGGCACCGAGGATAATGACCCCGCCCATAGTGGGGGTACCCGCTTTGGCAGCATGAGATTCAGGACCGCTTGTTCGAATCGTTTCCCCTATCTGCAGCGCCTGCAGTTTGCGAATGATCCAGGGACCCACAATAAAAGAGAATAAAACGGCTGTGATCGCGGCACTTGCAGAACGAAAAGAAATGTAGCGAATGATGTTCAACGCTGAGAAATACTCCTGAAATGGAAGCAGCAGATGATATAGCATTAGTTCTGTTCCTTATATGCGTTGATAAAAGCTTCCAGCTGCATACCTCGTGAGCCTTTTAAGTAGACCAGGTCTCCTGCAGATATGTCGCTTAAAAAGTGCTGAATTGCCGCAGTGCTGTCGGTACTATGAAAAAATGATGTAAATCCTTGTTCTTCAAGATGATGCGCGCTAGAAAGAACTTCGCTGCCAACGAGGATAACATGGTCAAAACCCGCGCTTATCATTTGTTTTGCAGCAGTCAGATGGAGAGCCTGGCTTTGAGCACCTAACTCGAGCATATCAGCAAAGATCAGGATCTTGCGGCCGGATGAATCCATTTCAGCCATGGTTTCAAATCCGGATTTGGTGCTGGCAGGGTTGGCGTTATAGGCATCGTTGTAGAAATCAACATCACCAATGACCAGGTGCTGCATACGTCCGTCTTCACCGGAATAATCTTCCAGGGCATCCTTTAATTGATCATAACGAATTCCGTTATGCAGAGCGATCGTTGCGGCAGCAGCAGCATTCAACGCCATTGCTTTTCCGGGTTGATCCAGGTGGATTTGATATTTTTCAAAATAAAGGTCATAACAGCCACCTTCATCCGGACCAGTCATACTATAGGCTCTTTCCCTTATCTTACTAAAACCGAAAGTGATCGGATTAAGGCAGCTTTGAGCCAATTGTTCAACACGATCATCATCAATATTGATAAATGCTCGTCCGCCATGCTCGCAGAGATAGTCGAACAGTTCCCCTTTCGTAGCCTGGATAGTCTCTATATCGTGGAAAAACTCTGTATGGGCTAAACTGATATTGGTGATCAGGCCCTGAGTTGGTTGGGCAATGTCACACAGGTATTTAATATCACCCTTTTGGCTGGCTCCCATTTCGATCACAGCAATCTCGTGAGATTCATCAAGATTGAGGATGGTCATTGGTAAACCAATGTGATTATTGAGATTACCTTTTGTATTTAAAAGTGTAAATCGCTGACCTAGTATATGAGCCAGCAGATTCTTGGTAGAAGTTTTTCCATTGGTCCCGGTGATGGCTATAAGTGGTAATTCGAAACGTTTTCGGTGAGCACTTGCCAGGATAGCCAGTGTTTTTTCCGGATCATCTGTCATTATCAGCGGGATGTGAGCTTCCCAATTCTTACATCCGTCCCATGAAGTGGAGGCCATGACAGCTGAAGCGCCACGGGAAATGGCTTTTGGAATAAAGTCATGACCGTCCACTTGGGCACCAATAAATGCAACGAAGAGTTCTCCGGCATTTAAGCTTCGGGTATCAATACTGACACCGCTAATGGGAGCGTTAAAATCTCCCTTGATCTTAATATCAGGGAGCGCTGTAATGGTCTTATGCAGAATAGCCATGTTGCTCCATGAATTGTTTTACAATGTCCATATCACTATAAGGTTTGCGTTCACCCATGATCTCCTGGTAGGGTTCATGTCCCTTGCCCAGTATGGCCACTATATCACCCTGCTCAGCTTCTATTAAGGCGGTTTTCACTGCAGTGCTTCGATCCTGGATTATCTTATAATTATTACGATCCTTACAGCCCACAACAATGGCATCGATAATGGCCATGGATGCTTCAGTGCGTGGATTGTCGTCTGTAATGATACTTTGGGTTGAGAGCTGAGTGGCTATATCGCCCATAATAGCGCGTTTTCCCTGGTCTCGATCTCCACCACAACCAAAAACCGTGATGAGTCGGTTATCAGGATAAGCTTCTGCAAGTGTCTGAAGCACTGTTTTCATGGCATCCGGCGTATGGGCGTAATCAACAAAGACTTTAAAGGGAGCTTTGTTGTTCATTTTTTCAAGACGTCCCGGTACGCAGGGGAGGGTTTGAGCAGCCTTTACGATCGGATCAAGTTGGCATCCTAACTCCAGAGCGGTGGCAAAAGCACTCAGAAAATTGTAAATATTAAATGTTCCGACTGTATTTACCTGGACTGTTACAGATTCACGGGGGGTTTTGACCTGCAGCTCTATTCCGTTTTCGTTGGCACTATGTTTATCAATACGGTAATCAGCTGCGGAATGGAACCCATAACGTATGATCCTGGCCCGGCAGCCGGCAATCATATCCTCAGAACTGGGGTCATCTATGTTAACAAGCGCCACGGCCTCATGGCTTAGGCCTTTGAAGAGTAGCTGCTTTGCTTTTAAATATTCATCAAATGATTGATGATAATCCAAATGGTCCTGGGTCAGGTTAGAAAAGATAGCCGCTTGAAAGGTCAGACCATCCACTCGACCCTGAGAAAGTGCATGTGAGGACACCTCCAGTGTTGCTGCTGCTGCGCCATGTTCTACGAAAGTGCTTAATAGTTTGTAGAGGTCACTGGCTTCAGGTGTTGTATGGATCAAATCAATTTCCAGAGCTTCCAAGGCAGCACCTGTAGTTCCAACCCGGCCCGTTTTTGTGCCTCCGGCCATTAATAAATGTTGTAAAAAGTAATTACTGGTGGTCTTGCCATTGGTGCCTGTGATGCCAATAAGCGTGAGACTCCGCTCAGGGTGCTGATAGAAATTTCCAGCCAGTAAAGGGAGTGCTTGTCGTGAATCCTGGACAAGAATTGCAGTAAGATGTTCAGGTATAGTTATCTCAGGACGATCATACACAATTGCAAGAGCACCTGTTTTAATGGCCAGGTCGATAAAGTTGTGTCCGTCAGTGATCAGACCTCGAACTGCAATGAAAAGGCAATCAGGACCCACACGACGCGAATCGTGAGTCATTGAGCTGATCTCACGATTCAGATCGCCCGCGATCTTCACAAGTTCTGGAATATTATTTATGATTTCCGGCAGCTTCATCAATCACCCAGATAGATTTCTATTATTTGACCTGCTTTAAGTGCTTTTCCGGCTGTTGGCACTTGTCGAATTACACGACCACTGCCGTGGGAAATTGGTTTGAGTCCCATGGCATAGAGTCCGGATAAACTCATTTTTAAACTCATTCCCATAAGATCAGGCATATTTAATTGTTCAGAATTAACTCTCATGACGGGCATTGCTGAACTTAGCAAATGGCCTTGCAGTGAACTCTTGCGTCGAACTTCTTTGCACTCAGGATCCAGTGATGAAGCTGACTGAATGTATGGCTCCGGAGCATGACCACGGAGATTATAAATTCGTCGGTAGATCTCTTTGGCCACAGGAGCTGCCACCATGCCGCCGGTATAACCATTGGTTCTGGGGTGATCAACCACAACGATTAATGCGTACTCAGGGTCGTTGACGGGATAGAAGCTTGCAAAAGAGGCTACATATTCACTGACGTATTTCCCGTTCTTTAGTTTTTTAGCCGTGCCGGTTTTACCGGCAATTCTAAGATTTGGTAAAAATGCATGAGACCCGGTGCCCTGTGATACAGCCTTTTCAAGGATATTCGCCAAAGTGTGCATTGTATTTTCAGAGGCTACCCGACGAATGGCATCCATACGATCTACTTGCTGTTCATAGCCACCTGGAGTTCTGAATTTATCGATCAACTGTGGTTTTAGCAGGACACCGCCATTGCCGATAGCAGAATATGCCATGGCCAGTTGAAGACTTGTAACTGAGACCTCATAACCAATAGAGATCTCAGATTTGGAAACGGCTGACCAGTATTTGCTGTTTTTCAGAGATCCACTATTCTCATAGGGAAACTGAATACCACTTTTTTCACTGAAGCCAAATTTTCTAGCTGTACTGAATAATTTTGCATCATCAATATTATCCATAGCCTTGATGATGCCGATATTGGAGGAATTCTGGAGAACTTCTGAAAAAGTTAGATTCTCAAAAGAACGCCAGTCCTTAATATTAATGCCATGGGTTGAATATTTTCCATTTTCACAAAAGAAGACATCCATTGGGTGAACTTTATTGGCCTCGAGAAGAGCCGTTGCACCAATCACCTTAAAGGTTGACCCAGGTTCGAAAGCTGACATAATGGGGTGGGAGGTAAGAGACTCCTGGGTCAGGTTTGAGCGTGAATTTGGATCGAAAGCCGGTAAATTCGCCAGGGCCAGAACTTCTCCTGTATTGGGGTCAACCAAAACGGCCATGGCCTTGTCTGCCTTATGCTTCTCAACGGCAGATCTTAATTCTTCTTCAATAATAACTTGTATATCTATATCAATAGTAAGATGACAATCATCACCATTAATCGGTTTTTGTTCTCGGAAATCACCTCTGATCCTGGTGTTGCCCTGTCCATCTGACCCCATCTCTTTCCAGCCGACGATTCCGGCAAGTTGGTGGTCATAATGAGCTTCCAAACCTGATAAGCCATGATTCTCGGTACCAACGAAGCCTACCAGAGGAGCGGCAACATCACCGTAGGGGTAATATCGGCGAACATCTGATTCTACCTGAACACCGACGGGAAGAAGACTTTGACCCAGCTCACGACCAAGCAGGGGGTTGACATTACGCTCAAGGTAGACAAACGAATTGTTTGAGTTCAAACGGTTTAGATAATAGCTTTTGGATTTATTGAAAATCTTGCTGAATAAGCGAGCAACAGCATCTTTATCTTTAACCAGCTTTGGCCGTGCTGCAAAAGTGTAGTGCTCGATATTGTCTGTCAGCTTTTTCCCATTGCGGTCATAAAAATTTCCCCGCAATGGCGAAATGGCGATCTTGTCTTCAAACCGGGATTCGATAGCAGTGCCCAGGCTCTCCGCGTCGATGACCTGAATAAAGAACATCCGAAAGACCAGCATGGTCCAGATCAGGATAGAGCTAAAGACCACGATGATATAGCGACCCCGAAATTTTCTATAGGTCATGCTCATTTCAGGCGAACCCTTATTTCACGGGTTTCCGGATCAGGCTGGATCAAGCCGAGGTTTTCACGGGCAAGTCTGGATAGGTTATCAGGACGATGGAGGCGATTTCTTTCACTTTGGACTAAATTATATTCACCACGGAGCTTGATTTCACGGGCCTTTAGAGAATCCAGTTTAATAGCGCTGGCTCTTACTTCTTCTCCCAACCAGACATACAGGAAAAGGAGACCGGCAACCACCGGAACCATCCCGATGTAGAGGATGGTTTTCAAAATCTCACGTCGGGTCTCATTCCGTCGCATGGATGGTTCTTTCGGCTACCCGCAGTTTGGCGCTGCGTGCCCGGGGATTTTCAGCAGCTTCTGTCTGACTGGCAATTATTGGTTTGCCGGTTATCCGTTTAAGCAAAGGGATCCTGATCTCTTCATCAATCATACCGGGTTGTCTGGGGATGTTCTGTGAGAGGTCACGGAAGTGAGTTTTAACCATGCGGTCTTCCAGTGAATGGTAGCTTATCACGGCCAGGCGTCCACCGGGAACCAGGACACGAATGGCACTATATAATACATTTGACAGCACTTCCATCTCACGGTTGACTTCGATGCGGAATGCCTGAAAGACTCGCGCGAGAGATTTGGTTCGGAAGCGAGGATCCACACTCTTAATGACGGCCAATTTCAGGTCATCACTTTGTGTTAATCTTTTATTTGTCCTCATTTCCACAATTCTACGCGCTATTCGGCGACTATTCCTCTCTTCTCCATAACGAAAAATGATATCTGCCAGTTTTTCCTGAGAATAGTTGTTTACCACTATCTCGGCCGTCAGTTCATTTGATCTGTCAAAACGCATATCAAGGGGACCCTGCAGACTGAAAGCGAATCCGCGCTCCGGATCATCCAGAGAGAAAGAATTCAGCCCGAGATCCAGAAGGATCCCATGAACTTTATTGATCTTCAGGTCGGCTAGGACCTGATCCAAATTCTCAAAGTTCGTGCACACCAGGTGCAAGGGTTGCTGTACTAGGGTAGGAATGAATTGTGCAAGGGCTGATTGATCTTGATCAATACCAATCAGTGTAGCATCATCATTTAGCAGTGAGGAGAGAGCTTTTGTGTGTCCCCCGAGACCGAAAGTGCCATCTACATAGATACCGGATAGGTCGTTAATCAGCAGCGTGCATACTTCGTCCACCAAAACCGGTGTGTGACGAAATTGCGGCTGGATTACCTGACTCACGACGAATTGGTATAATTGTCAATAGCTTCAATATCCTCAGCATCAAGTTGAAACTCAGTTTCCTCATAACGTTTTAATATCTGCGGATCCCAAATTTCGATCTCGTCGATCATTCCAATGATCACGACTTCTTTTTCAATCCCTGCAAACTGCAGAAGATTGGCCGGAATCGCAACGCGACCCTGACTGTCGAATTTGAGAGGAGTGGCGAAACGAGTTGCCTGACGCTTGTATGCGCGATGATTAGGCAGTTTGGAAGATAGCTTCAGCAATTCTTCCTCAATCTTTTGCCACTTGTCCAATGAGTAGGCCGCGATGTTCTCATCAAGACCTCGTGTTACCACGAAAGTATCCTCACTGGTCTCCGGTAACGCTTTTCTGAATTTCGCAGGAATATTCACCCGACCTTTTGCATCAATTGAATAACGAAATTCACCTGTAAATGTTTTAGTTCCCATTTCCCGTTTCAGTATTAAAGACAGTAGGGATAATTACCCACTATCGTCCCTAAATTAGGGATAATTACCCACAAATCAAGAAAAATAATAAAATCATATATATGTGTAATAAGGAACAGTATGGTATGTGTTGCTTGGAGAGTAAGGAGATGGCTAAGTGATAACTATGGATATAGTCTATAGAAACAACAACATAGGCTTTGCATTATTTGTGATCGTATTATTGCTCTATGTGTGACCGAATATCAAAGTGGGTTAATTGCCCACGCTGATTTATACCAATTACACCTCAAAACAATCTATGCATTCTTCATCTTTTCCAGTTTTACTGCTCTTAAAATTTCAACCATAGCTCAAGCTATGCTTAAAATTTAAAGATTGACGAATTCGCAAAAAGTAACTGAGAAACAATGAAAAACAACCTAACATCATTATTAACAACCACATACGATATGATGCGCTATATTCATAAATATCAACACTTTGCGTCATTTCGACCAGCTCAATACATTGCTCTGCGATCTCTGCCTGCCCGCACGAAGTTATACGCAGGCGGGCGAGAGGGACTTTTTACGGTGGCATCAATATTATAATTGTAGCCTTTAGGTTAATCCTATTTTGCATCTAATTTTTCGACAATTACGTCGAAATCAACGTGCTTTGTCGAGTCAATATTAATATTTTGATTCCATAAATATCAAATAACTCACCAGTAAACCCTATAGAAACAATATGTAACAGGATGGAATGATGATTTCTGATAGAAATGGCACAGGTATTGGAGTAAAGGGAGCAGCTTTTTTGAGAACATAACATAAATATGAAAAGGAGACATGATAATGAAAAAGCAACTCTTAACAGGAATGATGATGATCACAGCCTTAAGTGTGTTTGCATTTTCCAATCCTATATTCGCACAGGCCGGTGACGGTC
>JAUVKO010000227.1 GCA_030596225.1 Fidelibacterota bacterium | reverse complement strand
TGCAGCGGATGCAATGCCCAAGACTTTGGAAAGTGAGCTTCAAATTATCAGTGTGCGACCCCAAAAGGATGCTCTGGCTTACACGCCGGGCGACACCCTGGAAATTGTCCATGTCGGAAATAGTGAAGCGTCAATTATGGTGGAGGTGGTTGACCCCAGCCAGCTTAGTGGTGCTGATTACGAATTGAGCTTCAAATATGACTCCACTTACTTCGAACATGAGTGGATTCTCATTAAAGAGTCTGACACAAATACCGACACCTCAATATTGGGTGCCGGGGATCATATCTGGCCGGTATTGACGACTTATTTTGATGGTTTTGATCTATCCATTGTCAATCTGTCATTTGAGGCGCCCCTGAAACATTTGAATTGGGAACAAACTGTCAATATTGAGGGCACACAGTACGAGACTGCAGAATTCCTGGCCGTTTCACCTGGAGGTGTTGATTCTTTAGCCTGGGCAGATGAAACCATGACCACCATGGTTCATATGGATACTCTTTTTGGTCAGGATTACTATTATGATTATTTCGAACGAGAAGACAGGGGTGCGGAAACCTGGTTTGTTCTACATCGTACCGTATTGCACGAAGTTCGCATCCGGACCTTCGCCAGTGGTCTTGGCGGTTTAAATGGAGATCGCCTGGCTGATATCCCGGGGATGGGTGGTGGATCTGAGAATCTGGAATTTCTCCAGGCGGATCTGGAGATTCGCTTTAGCGAATCAGGTCAGAACGCTTCTTATTTTTCTGCCGCCGTTGGATTTGTCCCCAGCTTAACGACCCTGCCTTTTGAAATCTGGGATATTGAACAAGATATCCAACTCAGTGTTGGTGTTGTCGATTGGAACAACACTGGAGGAATTCAGGATACCACTCTGGATGATTGGGAAACAACGCTTGATGAAGATTGGGTGGTTATCTTTGATAGGGATTATGCGCTGTATGGAGATTCGCTCCAACAATTATTTGATAATCCACATACAGGTTGGACCTGGACCTTTGATAACGCTTCAAAATTCAGCATTGGGGATGTGGTGCTCATCAGGTTTTTGAATCCGGTAATACCTGGTACAGATGTTTATCAATGGACCACGGCTTATACTCCACCCAATGGGATTTCAAATTCCCCTGATGAAGCCGCCCTGTACCAGATGCGTGTATTTCCCAACCCCTTCAATCCCAGTACAAATATTCACTACGATCTTCCGGAATCAGCAGATGTAAGCATAACTATCTATGACCTATTGGGTCGTAGTGTTTGGTCCTATGATGAATCAGCAAAACCAACCGGACAGTATTCCCTGCAATGGAACGGTTTGGATAAATATGGAAGACAGGCTCCCAGTGGTGTCTATCTGATAGCCTATACAACATTGGGATATAGAAGCGTTCAGAAGGCGGTATTGATCCGTTAGGATCAGGAGTGATAGAGAAGGAGATGTTATCGATGAGCCATACTAAAACAGGATTAATTCTAATAATTATCCTTGGGCTATCAATGTCTCTGTCTGGTACGGGTAAACCTGATGCTGATCTTGGTAGCGAGATCATGCCCGCTCGTGGTGAATATCAGCCCAACCCAAATTGTAGTAATAGTGTTCACGGAATCGATGTGATCATGTCAAATTTAGTAGGGATCAATATCAACTCCAACTTTGGGGGCTGGACAGGTGATTATTTCATGGAAATGTATACACCAGCAGCTGATGGCTGGATCAATTCCATCGATTTTCATATCGCCGATTTTCCGGATGAGCATGGTGGGAGTATGTCTGTGAGGATATATGAAGCCAACTATCCCTGGGATGAGATCAACACCGAAGTCATCGCAGATGCCGCTGCCGATGCCAACCTCGGTTATTATGATGAAACTGCCGGATTTGAGATCACGGGAACGAACTGGGTTAAAGGTGGGATCAATGCTGTCGAAGGTGCCACGGCTAATTATGAGTATGATCCATTAGGTTCTCAGGGTTGGCCTGCTTTTGGTGCCGGTACCATATCTCTTCCTCCAAATGCTGATGATGGAGGTTGGCTGAATTTTGACCTGAAAGAATCTATGGGAACCCATTACGTGTTTACTCGTGACGTTCCATTTATTGTCGTAGTTCATCTTGACGGTTTTCCTGAAGGTGGAGATTCTACAAAATACCGTATGGGTTTTTATGCCGGGGTTAAACATGTTGAACCCCAACCTTCCATGAAATTTTACAACAGGGTAGCCTGTCCTCAAGGCCGTACCGGTATCTATGATTGGGGTTGGCATATCCGTTCCTATGTCTGGGATTGGAATATCAATGCTACATTATCAGGTGGTCCCCATCCTCTTTATATTTCAATGGACCGGCTAAATACCACCTTATCAACTGATGCCAGAGAAGTAAGAGCAATTATCACAGATGGCAACCCAGATGGTATTGCTTCCGCATCATTATTCTATACCATTAATAATGGTATTTCTGTTGAAGTTGCTATGACAGCGACTGGAATCCCTGATGAGTATGCAGCGATTATTCCGGGTCAGCAACCCGGTACTGTGGTTACCTATTGGGTTGAGGCAGCTGATCTTGGTGGTATTACCAGAGTTGGCGAAGCAAATACATATTCAATCTTTGAAGTTCTTGAACCTATTCTTTTAGTCCATGATGATAATTCGATTCCATCATTCTACCATATGTACAATCTGCCTGATACCTTTGATCAGCACTATGATCTCTGGGAAGATAAATTTGGTCCTGTAAGTGAAGTGCTGTTATCAAATTATGAGATCATTTATCATACAATGGGTGGCGGTCCTACTAATGATGCTACTCTGTTAGCCCCAATCTATTCAGCCTGGTTGGCAACAGGTACTGCAGATGCACCAAAGCGTCTCTTCATTGCAGGTCAGGATTATGGTGCAATCTCAGGTTATGATGATACCACATTCCCAGCTGGTGCTTTTGAGAACATGTATCTTGGTGTTGAGACACTGGGACCACAGGATATTAACTATGATGGTACTGTTGATTCATACACATTACCATATGCTGTTAATGCTGTGACTGATGATATTACCACTGGTTTTTTGAAAGATTATGCAGGTGACAGTCTTCAGATGTACTATGAACCGGCTTATGAGATTGGTGTCAATAACTGGATTGATAATTTTACACCAACCTCTTCAGCTACTGTTTGTTTGACAGATCCCAACAATAGTGATGCTGCAGTTGCTTGCTATAATAGTGGAACCGGTTGGAAAACTGCCTTCTGGGCAGTTGATCCAATTGCTTTGAATTATTATAGTCCAGTAGATACTTCTAGCATGTATCATTGGGCTATGACCACTGTAGGTAACCCTGTTACTGCCACTTTTGAATGGTTTGGCTATAGCTTTCCTATAAAACCTGCGGTTGACGATGATCCAGAACTATTTCAAGGATTCAAGCTATATGCAAACTATCCCAATCCGTTTAACCCAAATACGACTATCCGGTACGAGCTTCCAGAATCATCTGATGTAACAATCACGATCTATGATCTTTTAGGACGGGATATCTGGTCTTATGAAAAATCAGCCCAACTAGCCGGATCCTATTCCCTCCAATGGAATGGTCAGGACAATAATGGGAAGCTGGTCGCCAGTGGGGTTTACTTGATCTCATTCTCGACCCCCGAATTCAGGACTATTCAAAAGGCGTTATTGATCCGCTAGGATCAGGAGTGATATAGAAGAAGATGTTATCGATGAGCCATACAAAAACAGGATT
>JAUVKO010000105.1 GCA_030596225.1 Fidelibacterota bacterium | reverse complement strand
AATTAAAGCAATAAACACCAAGATCGAGTTCTGATCATGCAATTTAATCTCTTTAGTGTTCCCATAATCTTCGGCATCGGCTTTTTGAGCTTTTTGATGTATCTGGTTACCCAGCGTAACCGGGGTCGGGTTGTTACTTTCTTTATGATCTTCAGTGGTTTGGTGATTCTCTACGGAACGCTATTTAGTGCTTATCTTCTGGTTGGTAATGAAACCCTACAGATTTTCTTTTTCCATGTTATGGTTTTTTTCACAATATTCATTCCACCGGCAGGTTTGTTTTTCATCTTGGAATACCTGGGCTATGACAATTGGATCAACTGGAAAAATATCAGCATTTTCCTTTTCCTTCCGCTTGCCGCTGGATTTATGGAGCTTACTAATCCATTACATGGTTTTTTCTGGGAAGAAATTAAAATTATTTCCCATCATGGATTTACCTATATACAGGAATCTCCCGGATTAATTCCCCTGCTCTTGACCACTTACCTTTATTTTATATTGGGTATTTCCATAGCGTTGTTGTTTTGGGGGATTTTCCATATTCCTAGACAACATCGGCGTGAACTGAGTATTCTGGTCGTTGCCCTGGCTATCCCCCTGGTATTCGACTTGTTTCGCATTTTTCACCTCAATCCCTGGCCTTATCTGTATATCACGCCCTACGGTGTTTTGATCTCAGTTATTCTACTCGGAGCCAGTATCATCAAATATGATTTTTTAAATGCAATTCCTGCCGCTTACAGTCGCCTTTTTTCAGATATCACTGATGTTATTCTGGTTTTCGATCATAAATATAATTTACTGGATCTGAATATTGCTGCCAGGAGTCTCTTCTTTTCTCAGCATGAGGTGCATCCTTCGACCTCCATCAAGGATTTACCAGAAGTGATACAAACAGCAATTAAAACAGGTGATCCGGAGCTTGCACTCCCCATGCAGGAGGAAACCCGGTATTTTGATGTAAAGCGCTCCGAAATATCCGGGAAGGATGGATATTTGCGATCTGTGGTCATTACACTTCATGATATCAGCCTACGCAAACAGACAGAGTTACAACTTCAGAAACTCATTACCGAAAAAGAAACACTATTGTCCGAAAAAGAGATCCTTTTACGGGAGATCAACCATCGTGTAAAAAACAACTTTAATCTGGCAGGCAGTCTGCTTTTTCTTGAAGCTCAAAAATTTCAGGATAAAAAAGTCAGAGATGCATTTGAAATGAGTCGGGATCGGCTGAGAACCATGTCTTTGCTCAATGAACGACTTTATCGGTCTGACACATTCAATAATCTGGATCTGGGTGACTATCTATGCTCACTTGCTGAGGATTTGATCAGTATGCAGTCTCCCCGTGATTTGAATATCGACCTACACTGTGATGTGCAGGCAGTTCCCATAGGACCACGGGAAGCAATTCCCTGCGGATTGATCGTTAATGAATTGGTAACCAATTCGCTTAAATATGCCTTTCTGGAAGATTGTGATTCTAAACCGGATATTTTTCTGAAACTCTCCCAGGGGAATGATGGTTTGATCAAACTTCAAGTTGACGATAACGGATGTGGATACCCGGAATCGTTTAATCATGAAAAATGTGATTCTCTGGGAATGCGGCTGGTGCACATGCTGGGGCAGGATCAGCTTAGTGGGTCAGTTAAGATTAGTAATGAGCAAGGGGCTTGTTTCAAGTTAACCTTTTTCCCGGATCTTAAAAAAAATTAAGTTAGATCTTTATGGCATCCAGAACTAAACAAAGATATTTCAAGCAATCCGGTGTAATACCGGTCTATAAGGGAAAAGTTGTTCTCATTACGGCCAGAGGAAGCCGACGCTGGATCACGCCAAAGGGCTCTGTTGAATGGGAGCTGTCTGCCCAGGATTCCGCAGCCAAGGAAGCCCTTGAAGAAGCAGGGATAAAAGGTCAGGTTTTCCCCGAGGAAATCGGGACTTACACCTACGAGAAGATGGATGGTCGTTATAAGGTTCGTCTGTACTTCATGGAGGTTACCAAACTCAAAGATAACTGGGATGAAAAACACTTCCGTAAGCGGAAACTGGTTTCGCCAAAACAGGCGATCAAAAAGGTTGTCCCGGCGGCAGTATCCAAGATCATGGCTCGGCACTTTCATGAAAATCGTCATTTGATTAAAAAGAAAAAAAGCAGAAAGAAAAGCAAGAAAAAAGGTTAAGCATATGGGGGCTACAATTGGTATTATAGGTGTCTGGCAGGTTTTAACGGTTGTCTATATTTCGTGAGCTGATGTTACAAGCGGCGATTCATATCATCGTTTAGACTAAGGGACTTTCGCTAAGTTTATCAAGCATGCATAAACAAAGTAAATGGGAACGCATCTATTCTGTGGTTAAGCAAATTCCTTATGGGAAGGTGGCTAGTTATGGGCAGATCGCGACCCTGTCAGGTTATTATCGCCAGGCCAGGCAGGTTGGATATGCCCTTCATGCGGTTCCCTCTGATGAGATTCCCTGGCACCGGGTCATCAATGCTCAAGGAAAGATCAGTCTCAATCTCGAAATGGGTGGCGCTGTTCAACGAAAACTTCTGGAAAACGAAGGCGTGGTTTTTAGCCCTGCAGATGTTATCTCTTTGAAGGAATACCAGTGGCAGCCGATACTGGATCCATTAGGAAGTTTAGATTGATAGAAAAAATCCGGGAATGTATTTTTCCTAAACGATAATATTTTTAATTAATGTTTTGTTTAGTGAGATGCCAGCCGTTCCCGTGCTCACATTCATACACTTTGAGAATGACACTCTGTTCCTTAAGGATAATATCAGCTCTGCGCTGTGCGTTTTCCTGACTGCTGTAAGACTCCTTTGGCTTGCCATCAGCACCACGACAAACAGGGCAGGTCTCACTGGGGGTTTGACGGTCAGCAGGAGATAGGTGCCAGAAACCACATTGCTTGCATTTATAGGGAACCAAATTGTTGTTGCGGTACGTTTTGTTGGCATAACCCGCGGCAGCTTTTGCCTCGGCTTTAGTGTCGTATTCTGTAAGAGGCCGGCCGGTTTTTCCGGATTTACACGTAGGGCTGTTTCGACTCACTGCATTACTCCTAATAATGACGCTTAATGTAAAAGCTTAATACCATATTCCCGCCAACAAAATGCCATTATTGACGGTCTCGCAAAAAGTCCCTCTCGCAGAGATCGCAGAGCGATGTATTGAGCTGGTCGAAATGACGCAAAGTGTTGATAATTATGCACATACAGCAATATCGCCTAAGGGTGTATATTTATTACAGATAGAGCTGTTTTCATGTTTTCTCTCATACTTTTTGCGGCTTCGTCATTATTATTTTTACCGGATTTTTGGAGCGTTGATTGAAACAAAGAAGTCCCAAATAATAACGGGACTTCTTTGTTTGCTCAAAGTCAGTTGGTACAGGAGATTCTATGAATCAGGCGAATTGGCCTTTAGCTCTTTTATCCTGTTTTGAAGAGTATTGGTTTCCCTTGCCATTGGAGCCAATTCAGCTAAGCGATTGACCCATTCCTCACCATCCACAACATTTTCATCCTTAACATAAGCCCGGGCAATCTCATAAACCACCTGTGCATTAAGGGGCACATCCATGCTTAAGGGAAGGAGAATATCTAGCGCATTGCCGGTCTCATCAAAAAGATCATTCCAGATAGAAGCTACTTTAACTTTCTCCATGAGAGGCAGATCCTCGCGGCCATTCTCTAAAGCATTTTCCATATAGCGTAATGCGCTAGAGTCATCTTCAAGTTGATGGTACATCTGAGCGATCTGAAGGTAGAGATCCATATAAGTAATGGGTATGGACTTATCCGGCACCAGCTCATCCATCTTATGCAAAACATGGAGGGCCTTTTTGCGATTATCATCACCCGTTAATCCATACTCATAAACCAGTTGGAGAAATCCTTTTCGGTAGTTCTGCAAAAGGCGCTGTACGTTCGGGGGATAATACACATCCGGATTATCTAAGTTCGTATAGCGATAAGTATTGATGATCTTGTCATACATAACTTCAGCGTCAATATTAAGACCCACCTTATAGGGCATAAGCTGATATGCTTGACCATCCATACGTAAATGCTCTCCCAGACCGATCTGATTGCTGGGTGAGACAGTGACCGCAAAATAGATTGGCTTTTTCCATTGATTCATACGCATGATTTCAAAGATCATGACGTCCTGAACCCTTAAACCACCTACGAGTTTACCGGTATTCGGATTTTTTTGGCGGGAGACGGTTGGCCGTAAGTTCCAACGTAAGCCGGAGGCGCCTTCTTCCAGCGTCCCTGATTCGGGTTTATCATAAGAAGTTGCCGGGGCTGGTATGAACATTTCTCGTTCTTCCCATCTCGTCAAGCCCAAACCGTCGATCTCCTCATCTGTCAAACTAATGGGCACATTTGGAGACATTTGTTTGAGTTGTTTGATATACCAGGGGGTATTTAACAAGCTTAGGTTTACTACTCGAACATCCTTACGAATACCTTCCACTTCCTGTAGATACCAAAGCGGAAAAGTGTCGTTATCACCATTGGTAAAAAGAATGGCATTTGGTTCACAGGTGTTGAGCAGGTTATATGAATATTGCCAGGCGACATAATTACCTGTGCGATCATGAGTATGATAGTTTGCGCGAAGCATATTGAGAGGCACAGCCAGCAATAGAACAGCTAGTACTCCGCCATAGATCATCTGATTGTCCTTGCGCCAATCCTTAAGCTTTTCCAGGACTGCCGCAGCACCGATACCAATCCAAATGGCAAAGGCATAGAAGGAACCCACATAGGAATAGTCACGTTCACGGGGTTGTGGGTCATCCTGATTTAAATAGAGTAGAATAGCAAACCCGGTGAGCACGAATAAAGCCATAACAGAAAAGGCTCTCCGAGAATCCTTAGCGAAATGATGTCCCATTCCCAACAGGCCCAGGAGAAATGGAATCGCCCAAAGCTGAGAAATATCTGAATTATCTCCACTTCGTCCCCAGAATTGCCACTTAAAGTAACGGATATACATATGATTGATCTGATAGCGCCAGAAAAAATCAGTGGTGGAACGATAACTATTGGTAATTGAGCTAAGATTAGACAAACGTTGATTTATTTCACGTCCTCCAACCGACAGAACCACCTGATCTCCTTGAACAGAGATAATGTCACCGATCTTGCCGGTGCTGTTGATCTTCACTACTCGTCCTGGTGTCGCCGTCTTTTTGTTTAATGGCACTGTGCTCCAGCGATCCCGGTAAAACATAGGATAGCTGCCATATTGTTCCCGCTCCAGATAAGATACAGCCCGGGCAACAGTCTCTGGATCATTTTCATCAATATTCGGATTTTGGGAGGAGCGGATAAAAATGGTCTCGTATGAGGTGAATCCCACCAGTACCATGAGTAGAGCCATAACAGAAAGGCGTATCTCAGTGGCTCGGGCGCGATAAATAGCCGGGGCGAAAAAGATCACAGCCATAAGTATAATCACACTGACCGTAAAGGTGGCACCAATGGCAGTCACAGCGCTTTCTGTGTTTATAAGGTTGCCCATAAAGTTTGCCAATTTTGGTATGCCTTTAATAATGCCCATATAAATAATCAGATAAGCTGCCCCGGCAGCACCCATCATTAAAACCTGTTTCCATAGCCGGATTCGACGGTCGGCCTTAAAGAGTTGAGACAAGCCCCATAACCCACCTCCTGTGATCAACGCAAAAATGACACCCAGCACCATAAGTTTGGATCCAAGCTCCCCATCAGGAAGACGCATGTACTCCAGAGATGTTGCCGGCAGAGCCATCTCAATGCCTATGAGAAGCGCAATAGCCATGACACCAATCACAGCCACGATATTGACCATCATTTCAACACCATCGTCCTCCGGATTAAGCTTCACATACATGATGAGGGCGATAAATGGAATCGTCAGCAGGTTGAGCATGTGAACTGATATTGCCAGTCCCATCATATAAGAGATAATAAGGATATAGCGTGATCCGGCGCCGCCTTCATCCACTTTTTCTGACCATTTTAAAATAAGCCAGACCACAATAGCAGTAAAAAAGATACTCATGGAATAGACCTCGGCTTCCACGGCATTGAACCAGTGACTATCAGAAAATGCGATAGCCAGAGATCCAACCAGGCCACCACCATAGGCAATCCATTTATCGGCGGTATCCTTGATTTTGCCACGCCATTCAACAACCAGACGCACAATAATGAAGAATAGGAACATATTGGCAAAAGCGGTGGCAATTGGAGACAACATAGTGATGCGATAAGCAATAGTGTGAAACTGGGGTTCGCTTAGCAGGGGATCAAGAGCGGCACCGCCGGTGAAGGGGATCATGGAGATCACACGTCCAAGCAATAGATAGAGTGGTGAGCCGGGAGGGTGGGGTACGCTCAGGGTATGAGAAACAGCGATAAATTCACCGCAATCCCAAAAGGAAACCGTTGGAGCCATGGTGTCCAAATAGATCAGGTATGTGAAGACCAGCACAAAAGCTGCAATCAAGGTTTTTACTATATCACGGGGTTTGAGAAAATCCATTATGAATCCTTTTTGTCATCTAATTGTGTTGATCACACGCAATAAAAGTCTAGTCCGGTCGAATCAGTTTTGCTTAGCCTGTAAGCTGTAAATTCTGTTAACTCATTTTCTAAGTTTTCAATACTTTATCCTACCCATCTGGATAAGGCCAAGCAATATATGTTTATTGAAGTCTGATGCCAAGGTGATGTTCCTGAGATAGAATTAACAGATTCCCGAATTAACTTTGATGATAACAACAGTTTCGGACAAACATGGCAGGGAAGGGGGGTGAGATCAATCCATGGTATTGGTGTTGCCGAAGTCTTTTTTCGAGATTGCTTTTGAAGCTTGAAGCAGTTTATATCTTTGATAATTCATATAGAGCCACCCCGGTTGCAATGGCGACGTTGAGAGACTCACCTTGCCCGGGTTTTTCAATGGAAATCAGCTTACTTAACGCTAAAAGATCTTTATCAACTCCATGAGCTTCAGATCCAACAAGCAGGAATAATCCCTGCTTTTGATGGTATCGATCAAGAGGCTCTCCTGACATTTCGAGAGCAGCCACTTCACCTCCGGCGGATTCCCAGTCTGAAAGGTTTGTTTTTAAATTATCACTAGCAT
>JAUVKO010000186.1 GCA_030596225.1 Fidelibacterota bacterium | reverse complement strand
CTAAATTTCTGCATATTTTCCCGTTTTAGTGCACTTAAAATTTTCACCATAGCTACCGCTATGCTTCTAATTGTGAAGCTTCTAAAACGAAAAAATATTTTGGACTTATAGTGCACCTTTGAAATACAATTGGTATAAGTTATTGAAGCAGTAAAAAAGCCGGGATAAAACCCGGCTTTTTTTGTTAGAATAATAATGTTGACCCTTCGTCTCTCGCACTTCGACTCCGCTCAGTGTGACGGCTCGAGATGATGGTTCAGGGAGACGAAGTCAATCATTTCTACTAGAAGTGCAGGCTACTATTCAACCCGAAGCCTATTCCTTTCATGTTGGTATTTAAACCATTGAAGAAGGACATTGAAAATCCAGTATCCAGAAATCCAAAATGCAATCCACTTCCAAATGTATGGACTCCTTCACCAAATTGGGTTTGTCGATGATATCTGAAATCTAACCACGGAGTAGCAAACAGATTCAGCTGATAGGTGAATTCCAGATCAGGGCTGTAGCCAAAACGGATCTCATCGGTAAAAGCTTTTTCAATTCCTATTCCTAAAAGAACCCTGTCATGGGGTTGATAGATAGCCGCCAGATTTAGAACTGTAGGTATGTCGATACTGAGTTCCTCATCAGTTCCCAATAAAATGGTTTCAGTATGCTCATATTGCTCAATGCTATCAAAGTCAGCACTTCCCGGATCCGGCATGAGTTGTTCATAGGTCCAGGATTCATGAGTAATATTTGACCATTGATATTTAGCACCAATGTTTCTTAGAGAAAGTTGAACTTCCACTTCTTGGTCCACATAAGACTGAAGATCCATGATCAAACCCAGATCAAGACCAAAGCTTGGATCTGAAAGCATGTCTCCAACCTCTAAATTATCCAGATCAGGATCATCCAGGTGACCTTCTGCTCCAGCGTTGGTATACCAGGTTTCACCTGTGGCTGTGACGATGATCGAGTCTTGGGTCATGAGCATTGTGAAATCATCGCTGAGCATTCGCATATAGCCTGCTGCCCCAAACATATTCAAACTCACACCCACCTTGAGATCACCATAGGGGGTGGAGAGTGGATGGGCATAGGATAAAGCGGACTTTGCTACAAATGGCACAGCTTCGATCTCAAGACCACTGATATCGATGGCATCATCCAATAAAATATCCGACATAGGTAGCCTCAGGATGTTGCCGGGCACGACCATCTTCAGGTGTGATTTAGCGGAAATATTAAGCCCGAATTTCCCTATTCTGAATCCAAACAAGGACTGAAAATCAGGACTAACATTAAGCGCCAGATCCTGGTCCATGATCGTGGCTAAATATTCATTCTTTCTGTCTACACCCCAGACACCACCGGTAGTCCACCATTCCTGATACCAGCCAGTATCCACCAGTGAATTTCGGACGTTTATATTGAAGACAGAGAGGAGACTCCAGGCGGTGAATGTGTTAAACTCACGAGCTAGATTAGCGGGATTTGTGAAAAGTTCATCCATTGATCGGAAATTCAGACGTTTGATCCTGAGTACTTCAGCTCTAAGATTGATCATGTCTGTATCTGGCGTCAGTCCATCAGTGATTTCCGGACCAATGAAAGGCGTGTCCTCTACTGCGAGAAGTTGCTCCATGCCGCTTAGATCACGTAAATAGGTATCAAATGCTGTGGTAATTTCTGCAGCAGGAGCTTCGATAATGACAACCTTGGTAATTGTATTGTATATCTGGAAATTAGAACTGTCTTCAGGAGTGACAATTACATAATCCAAACCACTGCTATCAGAAGCCAGCAAGTGACAAACAATATCCAGACAATCATTAGCTTTAATGGCGATCATGGTGGGATCATCAATGGTCACATAGGACAGTGATTCAAAACCAATTCCTTCCAGCCCATCGTTAGACCAGAAGAAGAGGGGACCCTGGTTCATGAGACCTGCTATATTGATAGGATCAGGTTCTTTTTGAACCATGATCATTGCTGGTTCTTCAACTGCGGTCTCTGCGCTGGTGTCCACGGCTACTGAATCCATAGCCAATTCCTCAATATCAGTAGAATCTGGTATGAGTACGGCACTTTCTTCTGTTTGAAGAGAGTCCACTGCTTCAGTTAGCGGTTCAGCTATTTCAGCTTCAATTGTGTCAGTTAGCGTACTGTCTGTCTGTGCTAAAAGTAGTCCAGCCACAGACAACATGAGCAGAATAGTGATCAGCGTTTTCATTATAATTCCTCCCCCTCTACGGTGTATGAGATACCACCCCAAACTCGCAAGGTCAGGGAGTCAGTTGTAAAGAATCGTGAGGGACTAATGTTACCACTTCCGTCTGAACGTCCTAACAATTGAACTTCAGGTTTGAGGAATAGCTTGTATTCCAAGAGGTCAATTTTATCCTCATCTATTATGATCTCCTTGATCTCCGATGCATATTCGGGAGCAGAATTTTCCAGCGGTAGTAGATCCAAAGTAAGCAGCGTGTCTGCCGGGGGAGCACTACCGTCTGCAATGGCAGTACTATCGAAAGCCAGACTGTCATTGCTGGCCAGGAGGACTACTGCAGCACCGAACTCAAATAGATTCGTTACATCAGCATAAAGAGCAAACTCTTCCAGACTAAACCATTCATCTTCCGGCAGAGGAGAGGCTATGCTGCTCGTATCCATATCAATCAAGGGAGGGTCATCTATTATAAGTGAGAGCGGCACATTGATATACATAATGGGTCGCATTTCCTGACCTTTGGCAATGATACTTGTAGATAATCCATCACCAACAATTGCTTGGCCGCTGGAGACTATCAACGCAGGATGATTGTTTAACAGATCAGCTGCATCGATATGAACTACATCTTCTCCGGGAGCTAGATCATGTTCAATATGGATTGGATCAGGAGTGGTATTTCCAAGAGAATCCCTGCCAAATAAATCCAGCATTATTTTTATGGGAATATCAAATGTACTATTGAAGTCAATATCAATGTTCACCCGCTCAAACCCCAAATCTGCCACCATGTCAGGCATGGAGATGTCTTGTTCGGACTCTTCGATAATTAGAGTATCCGGTTCAATAATTCCGGTGACACTCGCCATCGTCAATTCGGTAATATTAACATCAATGAGAATCGAGTCCCCAAAGGTGAGGATCATCTCTTCATCGGGAGGCAGGGATACGGTTGACACATAATGGATGGCCTGTGTTTCGCCTGGTGTGGCCGAGTCAAAGGCCAGGTTATAGTTGGACAGATCCAGAGTTGTATCTTGAGGTTCAGCGACATCCTCAAGTCGGAAGAGCATGCTTAGTGGCTGGGATGTTGTGCGATGAATAAACTCATCGATCTTAAACTCAATATCAGCCACAACACCTATTTGATTGGTCATGGTTAAGATGAAGTTTCCGGTTTCGAAAACGGCTTCTTCAAGTTTGGTCCCTTCATCAAGAATGATCTCGCTGGAGTCGACCATGGCATCTTGGGAAAAATATCCTCTAACAGAAGAAAATTCCATATCAGAGACCACAATATCAACAAAGATAGAGTCTTCCAGAGCATACTTGCCTAGGTCCAGTTCGCCCGATGGAGTTGTCACCAGTGTGGTATAGGTGAGAACCTGATTAGCAGTATCCGGAAAAACCAAAAAGAAATCTGCAAGTTCAAAACTCATGACATTCTCATCCGGATTCGGATTCAAAACCATACTGTCGGTTAAGGGATTTGAATTTGTATCCTCAAGCTCCGGGATGACCAGGGTGATCGTTGGGAGACCACCGGTAAAATCAGGCTGGTTGACCTGATTATCGATGGTTATGGTCAGGGTTCCGCTTGAAATATCAGCACTTAATATCTTCGAATCAGATGTGACCTCAATTTCTCCTGCATCATCAATACTCTGAGCCTCAATCCTTCCGGTAATACCATTAAAAATGATCTGTTCACCTTCAGCTACTCCATAAAGCAAAATAGATACATTAATTGAATCTGTCTGAGAGAGAGTAACAAAATTATCCTCAGTATCCACGGTGTTGATATCATAATTAAACAACACTTGCTGGAGATCAATGTCCATCTCCAGGCTATGATTGGCAATGTTGCTGATATCTATTTCTGTTGTAAGAGCGGGAATGTTAATAGTTGTTGAGAAAGCAACACCGGGAGTGACTTCCAAAGAGCTAATGGTGAGATCCATTACTGAAGCCACTTCCATCTTGTTTTCTATCTCGATCTTTAAAGAGCCTGCTTTTATCCGGGCACTTTCAACTTTATTCTCCGAGTCTGCAAGTGCGATGTTGCCGGACTCTTGAATATTTTGCGAAGGAACTTTGGCTGTAGCTGAACTCACGACAAGACCTGATCCTGAAATATCGATGTTAAAACTTGAGTTTTTAGCAGCACTATTGATCAGGATATCATTTCCTTCAGATCCAACTGATGAGCCGGTAACCAGAATTCTAATATCACCTGGAAGGGTGATTCCCGCCAAGGGCAAACTTTTCGTGCTGCTGGAATCAGTGGGAATGGGGGTGTCCCATTCGACTGGATTAGCAGTCAAATTATTTCCAAGGGTATCCTGAAGCTGAATATTAATAGGGGCTCCCAAAGCAATGACCATGGTATTGTTTATAGTAATGTCCAGCGCTCCTCCAGAAAAATCAGCCGAAGAGAAGTCAGTGAAGACAAATGGTTTCTCAACAGGCGTC
>JAUVKO010000074.1 GCA_030596225.1 Fidelibacterota bacterium | reverse complement strand
TATTTAGCCTTACTGGCATGGGGGTATTGCAGGTTGCCCAATTTGTCCAGCTTGACTCGCAGATGGCTGCTCACTTTATTGAGAATAAGCTTGAAGTTGATTCTTACGTAAATATTGCCTTATGGCGCTTAAATGCCGGTGAAGATTCTCTAGCTAACTTTACTACAGGAGATGTCACCTGCTCATATGATACAACGACGCTGGAATTAGTGGTGACAACAGTGAGCCATGGTATCAATTCTAGTATGCTGGTTACCTTGGAGGAGTATTATCATTTCAAGCATGCAATTGCGACCAAGGGTGCAATATCTATGGGTTCCTATACGGTAGGGGAGGAGATTGAACATGAAGTGCGTGATAATTATGAATTTCTACCCGAAATAGATTTGGCATATTGGTTATCCGTCGCAGATACGATTTTTGCTGATAATAGCAGGCTTTACCACGATGGGGATCTTGTGGAAGGAATTCTAATATTTACTGGTAGTGCTCCTAAATTTGACGATATAAGTCTCGATAATACGACAATGGTATTTACTGCTCCAGGGGTTGTCGAGTTTAAACACACCAATGTCATCAGAGCCGTCTACACTGACTCAACAATTTTCCCGGCCCTGGTTTTCACAGATTCTACTTCCTCATTTACGATTGATGATGGAGCCCACGATCAGGACCATATTGAAGGTGCAATTTTTTCAGCAGGAACAATTATTCTCGCGAAGGGTGAGCTGAGTGGACCTATCGTTGCCAGAGAAGTCACAGTGAATAATAATATGGATTTTCTGGACAGTGATTATCCACAATACTATGGATGGCAGGAAGGCTTTGGTTCGTATTATGACTATAATTGGCCCAAACAGATATTGCAGTGGGAGTCGAATTAAATTCCTGATCTAAACTCGGTACCATAGTTTTTTCGATCCAACTATCTTAAGTAAGCCTCATTAATGTATTAATTTAAATTTTTTTCCTGACCTTAAAAAAATCTGCTTCCAAGTAAATAAAAGCCCTCCGAAGAGGGCTCAATACAGCTTATCTATTTGTAATAAATATCGGGTATATCTGATCAATGATCAGTTTTTGGATTCCATTCCTTCCAAACATTACCAACCAATTCCGGACCTGGTTTGAGTGTTTTCTTACCTGGCTCCCAACCAGCGGGACAGGCTTCTGTGCCTTTGCTGGCACGGACATGTTGATAAGCCTGGATCTGGCGGATGGATTCAGCTATTTGGCGACCCACTGGTGGTGTCAAGATCTCAAAAGCCTGCACAATACCATCAGGATCGATAATGAAACGACCCCGCATTTCAACACCGGCATTTTCATCATAGACGCCATAGATACTGCCCACATTTCCAGGACCATCTGAAGCCATGTGAAAAGGGATATCTTTGCCAACCATTTTCACCAGCTCATGATCATTCCACATTTTATGGACAAACTGGCTGTCAACACTTACTGAAATAACTTCAACACCTAAAGCCTGAAGTTTGTCATACGAATCAGCGACCGCTGATACTTCAGTAGCTCAGACGAAGGTGAAGTCGCCGGGATAAAAGCACAAAAGCACCCATTTCCCCAGGAAATCTGACAGTTTTACATTGGTGAACCCGCCCTGATAATATGCGGGAGCTACGAAATCAGGAGCCTTGGCTCCAACTCTCACTTCACTCATTCTGCTATTCTCCTTCACAATTTCTTGGCTCTGTTGAGTCGCTGTTTCGGCCTCGCCGACTTTTGCACCCGTTGGTCTGGCACAACCAACCTGTTCTTTGGACATGATATGCTCCTCTCAGAGTCGTTAAGATCATATGTTAAAAGGCAACTATTAAGATAATTCATAAAACTCTTTCCCCAACAGAGAATAGAGGAGAGGAATTGGGCTGGCTGGGGACTCTCTGTGGACCAGGGTGGTATACAGAGTATGTCTATTGCGGTAAAAAAGATGCCAGCGAAATATGTCGCATAATTATGACAAATAATCTGCAAATTGTCATAATTATTTTCAGGAAACCAGATTTGAATTGATTAAACCAGATTTGAATTGATTAATTTACTATGATCTAAATATAGTATACAAATATACAGGAGTGTATGAAGAAAACAGTATAAAGCTATGTTATATCACAATATACAGATGTTGGTACACCCTCTGGAAATATCTAAAGTCATTGCGAAAACTTGTCCAGTTATGCTCCAAATCATTGAACTGACGGATTGGCATATAACTTGACTATAGCATAGAGATGGGATATTTACATATTAGGATGAAAAAAAGCAGACATTGAAATTGGCAAACTAGTGATCTTCCGAAACGAAAAACTGAATAAACAGAGCCTACATTGGATTCAAGTCATATTGAGTTTTGCTCTGCTTATCATTGCTCCCCTCATTGCGCAACCTGCAGGATATGAATACCGTAAATTGATCACACTTAACAGCTCTCAGATCAGTGGTTCGACGGCACATGCCAATTTCCCGGTCATGATCAAACTCACAGAGGCTGATCTGAGATCCACCAGTAATGGTGGTGGCGTGGAAAATCCTTCTGGTTATGATATCATTTTTACGCAATCAGATGGTTCCACAATCTTAACTCACGAGCTACAAAACTATACATCATCTACAGGTGATCTATTATTCTGGGTTCGAATGCCATCTCTATCACCTGCCACTAATAGTTCTATCTACTTATATTTCGGGAAAACCGGTGTTTATACAGATCAATCAGATACCACAACTTGGAATGATAAGTACCTGGGAGTTTGGCATTTAGAAGACTTAACAGATGCAGCTGGTAATTACATACTCACGGATCACAATACAGCAACTAATTCCTCAGGATATCTGGGAGCTGCTCGAGAATTCGATGGAGATGGAGATGATCTGGAAGATCTCAATGGGGCAAACTATCTGGATGGTCTGTCAAATCTGACTGTATCACTATGGGCTAAAGCGAATGCCTTGAACACAGATAAAGGTCTGATATATGCCGATGATCCTGATGGTGCTGACGCACGACTCATGATACGACAGGATGCTGCAGGAGAAAGAGGGGGGGGGGCAAATATTTATCGTACCGCCCTGTTGACCGGAGTTAATAATAAACAAAGACATGAATCAAGTGATGGATCAGCAACAACTAATTGGCAATATCTTACCTTAACTCGTACTCCTGGAGAAACCGCAAATTTTTATATAGATGGTAGCTTGGATATTGCCTCCTGGGGAGTTTCCAAAACCGGCTCGACAAATAAGAGTGAAAAGTTACTCATTGGCAAAGGTTCCAAGGATGGAGCTACAAGTTCCTGGGATGGGCTTATTGATGAAGTGCGTATTCTGAATGATACACTATCAGCAGCCTGGATTGCAACAGAGTATGCTAATATGTCAAGTCCTGGGACTTTTCATACAGTTTCCACCACCAATGAGCTACCCACCCTGACAGATATTGAAACGATTGCGCTTTCATATCAAGCAAATGACCCCGCTACTCTCGTAACAACTAGTATCATCTGTCATGATTATAGTGAGTTCAATCTGGACAGTGCAAAAGTTCAGATTACTGGCGATTATTTTAGCTCTGAGGATACACTGACATTTGCATCAAATTACGGAATATCTAGTATCTGGCTTGATGGCAGCGGTACACTAAAACTGACAGGAAATGCAAGCCTGGCAGACTATAGTGCCGCTCTACAAGAGGTATACTACCTTAACAACTCAAGTTCTACACCGATAGATTCCACACGAACAGTGAGTTTTAGCGTGAGTGATGGTGTGGGGTTTAGCAACATCCTTACTCGTGATATCACTATTGGGGCTACGAATAATGTACCAGCTCTTGCCAGTATTGAGGAAACAACTATAGCCTACATTGATGGTGATCCTGATACAATTTTGACCACTACCCTGGCTATCTCAGATATTGATGATTACTATCTGGATACTGCCTGGGTAAGCATCACTTCCAACTACGTCAGTGGTGAGGATAAGCTGGATTTTACAAGTACTTATGGCATCACCCCCGCATGGAGTAGTGTCACTGGCGAACTCCTGCTCACCGGGATGGCATCACTGGTTGATTATCAGACAGCACTACGTTCTATCACATATGTGAACTTAAATCCTGATCCTGATGAAGCCACACGAACGATAAGCTTCATGGTCAGCGATGGTGATGATCATAGTAATACTCAGACTAGAAATCTTAGTGTGATGGCGGTCAATTCTGCTCCGGTTCTAGCAGATACTGAGAGAGCAGGAATGGTCTATAATGCTGGTGATGGAGCAGTGGCTATAACGGATTCTATAACCATATATGATGGTGATGATACCAAACTTGATAGTGTTGTCGTACAAATAACCAGCAATTATTTTATTAATGAGGATAGTCTGGGCTATAGCAGTATTTATGGAATTACCGGAAACTGGTATCGAGGAATTGGGAAGTTAGTGCTCTCTGGAAACAAGAATATCAGCACTTACGAGACTGCTGTACGCACTATTATTTATGAAAATGTCCTGGCCTCTCCGCATACACCCACCAGGGTGATTACCTGGACAGCCTATGATGTTTCTGCTGCAGGCAGTAATACTCAAACACGTTCCATAGCCGCTGGAGAGCCAGCTACTATACCTAATCTGGATCTATGGCTCAATTCTGGTCAAGGTGTTTACAGTGATGCGGCTGGAACAGTCGAAGCAATTAATGGGGATAAAGTTGAAGTATGGAAAGATCAAAGTGGAAATGGTAGAGATTTTATTGCAGGGGTCAAAAACCCTATTTGGCGTGGTAGTGTAGCAACTTTAAATGGAGAAAGCTCTCTGGAATGGTCCCTTGCAAATACAACCATGAACGATGCTGATGGCGAGAGTTACATCAACGGTCTCACCGAATTTACGTCTTTTTTCGTGGTAAAATCTGATTTGACCTCTACAGATAAAGGCTTTTGGATCGTTGAATCCGGAGGAAGAGGAGATCGGAAATTCTCTATTCGCTACGATGCTGTTGGTGACAATAGTGGTGAATTAAATGTGATTAAAGTAGCTATATTGGATGATGTAGTCGCCAACGAGATGGAAAGTAGTGCCGAACAGCAGTCAACCTCTTCCCAGATTGTATGCCTGGATTGGAAAAGTGGCGAGGTTTGGAATCTATACGTTGATGGGGTGCTCAATAGTGCCTCGCATACTGGCATTCCCCCCAGTGGCAGTATTTCAGGCTCAGATAGAATTATTTTGGGTGAGGGACCAACAGACAACTGGGATGGCATGATTGCTGAGGTCGTCCATTATGGCCGTCATCTTACAGATGATGAGCGTATAAGTATTGAGCATTATTTTTCAGATAAATACGCCATCAGTGTTCACTTACTTGAACCTGCTACTGGAGGAGAGGCGATTTCAGCCGATGATGCGAACACAACCTGGACGACTCTCTCGGGACCCCGTATTACTGAGGATTTTGCCGGGGAGATGATACTTGGTGGTACAGGCGTTCTCAATGCACCAAGTGGATATGAGTGGGATACAGGTGGAACCGATCCACTGGTAACCGTTCAGGAGGCCTATGGCGTTTCCACAACTCTTGCTGCCTCATTTACCTCAAGAACAAGCTCAGATATCACGTTTACCATTGATGCAGTGTCCACCGGAGCCAGTCAACCTGGTGAATTGACAATCAGTGGACTCCGCATTCGTCCAACCTCTGGGACCGTGCCAAATACTGGGAATATTACCAATACAGGCACGACAGGACCTAGCACTAGCACAAGCTATGGAACCATGACTATGATTGCAGGTACACCGGCTGCTGTAGTCTATACTCATGCTCCGACCAATGGGACTGTAAATGAGATTCTAGCGCCGGAGATTCTGGCTGAGATTCAGGATATCAGTGGTAATACAATTGAAATATCTGGGACACCAATTAATATCACTAAGACACTTGGTTCTGGCACTCTAACAGGTACAACCAGCTTGAATACCGATGCCTATGGCCAGGTAACTTATAGCGATTTGGTCATTAATGCTGCTGATGATTATATGTTAACTGCTTCAAGTACTGGCCTAAACTCCGCTGTCAGTGATACATTCTCAGTCAGTGTAGCCGGTCAGTATACTACTTTTTTGCTTGAGAAAGTAAGCGGTGGAAATATCCTGACTCAAACTGCTGGAGTAGACTTCACGATCAAGATTTCTGCAGTTGATGGAACGGCAGCAGCAGATACAAATTTCTTCAGTACAGCCACAATTACCTCAACGGGTACTTTGAGCAATGGGGGTGGTGTAACTTTAACCTTCAATAGAGGTGTCCTGGCACTTGATACTTTAGCGATCAGCAGTATTGGGAATTACACAATCACGGCTACAGATACATCTGGCAATATTTTTGGTAATAGTAATACTTTTTCTGTTGAATCCGGTCCCGCCAGTGAAGTGATGTCCGAGATAACAGCTAGCCCAACTGTGTTGGAAAATGATGCTGTGAGCACCTCAACTATAACCGTCCAGGTCAAAGATGCCGGAGGGAATAATCATAGTAGTGGTGGTGAAACAGTTAATCTTTTAACAACCGCAGGAACCCTGTTAGGCAGCGTTGTGGACCATGGGAATGGTACCTATACCCAATCTCTACAATCATCTTCAACAGTGGAATTAGCCACAATCACCTGTGTTTTAAATGGGAATAATATAACTGATGATGCCACAGTCCAGTTTAATGCATATACCAATATCTGGGAAAGTGATCCTGGAAGCGACCCTTATACAACGAAGTGGGATACACTTTTAAACTGGGATGCTGGTACAGTACCAGATAACACAGATGCATTACTTATACCGGTTGAACCGGCAGATGGAACTCGATACCCAATCATTTCAACTGATAATTTGCAAGTATCTTCACTGACCATAGAAACGGGTGCAGATGTCACTCTGACTGGAGGTATTAGTTTTGATATCTTTGGTGACCTTCTAGGTGGAGGGGATATCAATGGGAGTGTTAGTGATACTTTGCGTGTCGGTGGTGACATGGGCATTGCATCAAGTAATATCAAATACGTAGAATTCAATGGCTCATCCAAACAATATATTACCAGCCCTTTGACCTTTTCCAATGTAACAATTGATAATACATCCAATGTGGAAGTAGCTGATGATGTGGAAGTAACCGGTACACTCACTTTAACGAGTGGAAGTTTAATTATTGCATCAGGGAAGTCATTATTAGCGAATACCAAGTCAATTACTTCCGGGACCATTCAAGCTCAACGGGAGATAATCGGTAGTACAGGTTGGCGGATGCTGGCATCTCCTGTAGCTTCAACTTATGATGATCTGTTCAGCAATATTTTTACTCAAGGATATACCGGATCTGACTCGGCCGGTGGAAGTCCCTCGATTCTATGGTACGATGAAACCTATGCGGGGACAGATAATCAACGCTGGCGTCAACCAGCTGATTCTTCAATTGCTACTGTAGCTGGTAGAGGTCTTTTTGTTTATGTTTTTGGCTCCATCCCTGGTGAGACAGCCTACTCAAGCCCGCTTCCTGTTATCCTCGATGTGACTGGAACGGAGGCAGAGGGTACTGGAGGAGAATTTGATTTTAATGTCACTTATACTGCTGACGCTGATACGGGTTGGAACCTGGTAGGTAACCCATTCTGTGCAACAATTGACTGGGATAATGGTGACTGGACTAAGACCAATATTGATAATGTGGTCTATGTTTGTGATAACACAGCGAACTCAGGAGCAGGAGCGTATTTGACCTGGAACGGTACATCTGGATCGCTGGGAAGTGGCTTGATTCCGCCTTTTCAGGGGTTCTGGGTGAAGGCAAATACTACAGATCCAGTATTGAAGATTCCTAAGACGGCAAAAACTACAGGGGGTGCGTTTTATAAACGGGCCGGAACAACTCCCTTGATTACCTTGTTATTAGAATCAGATACCTTAGGTACTACAACTCACATCCAATTCAATGAGAACGGGTCGATTAATAAAGATTTATACGACGCATACTACCTGGTGCCACCCACTCAAACCTATCTTGAGTTTTATTCTGAAAGTTATGATGAAAAATTCTTATCCATTCAAAATGAACCCCACCGGTTTGGACTTCCTTTGAAAATACCCCTCTATGTAGGTGGATATACCAATGGTGAAGCCCTCAGCGGGACTTTTCGTTTGAGTTGGCCACGCATCGATGCGCTTCATGCAGAGTGGAAAGTAACTATTGAGGATCAGCACACAGGAATAGAAGTTGATCTGTTGACTGACAGCTACCTTGAGTTTGAGCATGATGGCAGTTTGAGAAAATCCCTTCCCTCTAATATTCCATCAAAAGATTTGACTCGCTCCAAGCCATTCAAATTACTGAAAACAAATAGTGGAGAATCCCCTCGGTTCATTATTAAGATAGATCCCGGTAATGCTTTCCCCGAAATTCCGCGTGACTATGCTTTAAAACAGAATTATCCTAACCCCTTTAATGGAGGTACTACCATACAATTTTCCTTACCTCTGGAGGACCATGTCAGGCTCGTTATCTATGATATTCGGGGTAGAGAAGTAGAGACCCTTATTGATAATGAATACTTTGGCGCAGGTCATTTTAATTTTAACTGGTCACCGCAGGGGAAGAGCAGCGGTATTTATTTTTATAGGTTGCAGATAGGCCATAAAATTTTCACTAAAAAGATGATCTTGTTGCGATGAGTATGTCACGCCATATACCTATTATATTATTCTGGAT
>JAUVKO010000146.1 GCA_030596225.1 Fidelibacterota bacterium | reverse complement strand
AAACTTGACGAAGCCGCAAAAAGTATGAGAGAAAACATGAAAACAGCTCTATCTGTAATAAATATAAACCCTTAGACGATATTGCTGTATGTGCATAATTATCAACACTTTGCGTCATTTCGACCAGCTCAATACATCGCTCTGCGATCTCTGCGAGAGGGACTTTTTGCGAGACCGTCAAACTTTAGAAATAATTGCGATGTGTGGTGCATTAAATTTGCCCAACTACGCTTAGCATAACCGTTAGCACTAAATTACCTGACTTATATTTTCTGTAGCCCGTAAACACTGGCTCATGATCTGCAGTCCCTTCTTGTGAAACCGATTATGAGTTGTGAAGTGTCCAGCCGGTAGATATGTTTTCCCATACGGCCCATATTGAGACAGTTGCTCACCTGATTAGAAAACAGATATATTCAAGTTAATAAAGGTGACGATTCGAATCGTCGCCTTTCAATAAAATCCAAAGACCCTTTACCATTCCCTCGGTTCAAAAAAGAAGACTTCCGTTCTCCTTTTTCAAGGAACAAACCTATATATCCAGCATATATTCGCACGATACTGATAGCGGTTGGATCAAAGGAGATAGATCTTACTGGCGTAAATGTCAAAAAAAGTAATAGCGAATTTTGCGAATGAGAGCATAAACATCTCGCAAAGACCGCAAAGCCGCAGAGGAAATATTTAAAAAACATAAAAACTCTGTGTCTCTGGGTGCTCTGCGAAAGGATTCTTTAAAAAACTGTTAAGAAAAGAAACAACGTTTCCACAAGGAGTTAAATGTGAAAAAAAGTAGTATCATACTAATCGCTGTCGTGGTGGTAATCTTTTTTATGGTCACCAATGCTGTCGGTAAATACAATAATATGGTCACACTGGAAGAAGGAGTGGATGCAGCCTGGTCCCAGGTGGAGAATGTTTACCAGCGCCGTGCAGACCTGATTCCCAATCTGGTAGCTACCGTTAAGGGCTATGCCGAGCACGAACAAGAAACCTTTACAGCCGTCACCGAAGCCCGTTCCAAGGTGAGCAGTATCAATCTTGAAGGTATTACCAATAATCCGGAAGCCATGAAGAATTTCCAGCAGTCCCAGGGCCAATTATCCAGTGCCCTTAGTCGACTTATGGTTGTCATGGAGCGTTATCCTGATCTCAAGGCTAACCAGAACTTCCTGGATCTACAGACTCAATTAGAGGGCACGGAAAACCGGATTACTGTGGAACGGAATCGCTTTAACAAAGCGGCTCAGGCATTCAACACCATCATTCGCCGTTTCCCGGGATCTATTTATGCCGGCATGTTCGGGTTTGAACGCAAAGCCTACTTTGAGGCTGAATCCGGTGCTGAAAAAGCACCCAAAGTGGAATTCTAGAAGTTTTAGCAAGCACGGATTCCACAGATTACACGGACCTAATGATTAATTGTACGGGCGGAGCATGCTCCGCCCCTGCTTTCCTTGCTAAAAATAAAGATATAGAAGTATAGATCATGATGAAATTAATTTTATTCCCCCTGCTTTTAATCACAAGCCTATTTGCCGACGGCATCTACCCTGAACGTATCAATAAACAGGTGAATGACTGGGCCGACCTGCTTTCTTCAACCCAGGAGCGGCAGCTGGAACAAGCCTTGCGTCAGTATGAGAGTGAATCTTCAAATCAGATTGTGGTGGCAACGATTCCCTCATTAGAAGGCGAGAATCTGGAAGATGTCTCTTTGCAGATGTTCGAAACCTGGAATTTAGGTCAAAAGGGTCGTGATAATGGTGTACTGCTAGCCATTTTCAAACAGGAACGCAAAATCCGTATTGAAGTTGGCTATGGACTGGAAGGCGCCTTACCGGATGTTACAGCAGGTCAGATCATTCGCAATGATATCACCCCCTACTTTAAGCAGGAACGCTGGTATGAAGGTGTTGTGGTCGGCCTGCAAGGGATTATCCTGGCAACCAAGGGTGAATATCAGGGAAGCGGTGTCCGTCGCACACAGAAAAGCCAGAAAAAAGGTAATATTTTCAGCCTGATCTTTCCCATCGTTATCTTTTTACTCATTGGTCGCGGACGAATGGGTGGTTTGGGAGGCTTTTTCCTGGGTTCAATGCTGGGATCTGCCATGGGCGGAGGTCGCCATGGGGGTGGTGGCTTCGGAGGAGGCGGATTTTCCGGTGGAGGTGGTTTTGGTGGTGGCGGAGGCGCCTCAGGGGGTTGGTGACCTAAAAGGACGTTGAAGAGGTCGCTGAGGCTCTCGAAGCGTTCCCCGTCTAGATATTAACAAAGTGTGTGTTATGCTTCGACCCTTCGACTAAACTCAGGACAGGCTCAACTCAGCAAGACACACACCTCACGAGGTTTATCTCCCGGCTTCGATAAGATCAGCCTCCGGTTAATCCCGTTTAAAACAAACTCAATCGGAAATTCAAGAGTAACTGAAACGTATCATAAAAAGTGATGAGATAGCCCTGGTCGTTTACTAACAGTGATTCCTGGGTCTCCGAAAAATTGAATATATTCTTTGCCGCAAGGGTGGAAGTCACCGAAAAGTGATTCCAGTTCTGCTTGTAGTCAACCGACAGATCTAAATTGTGTTTAGGCTCGATATACAGGCCATCATCTTGTAAATATACCTTACGTCCATCCCACCACATATTACCGCTATAGGTCAGATTTCCCCGTATAAGTGTTAGACCAAGTGTGTGTCGATAACTGGGTTTTCCAATAAAGATAGTTGGATCGCTAAGATCTAAAAAAATAGACCCTATATAAAGGGATCCCCGTTTTGAAGGCAGGTGAAGTTTACCAGATATTTCAACTCCGGAAATAGAAGCAGCCAAAGTGTTATATGGAATTGGAGGCTGTCCCGGGGAATATTTATAACTCAGCTTATTGACATAACCATTATCAAACACATTTATACGACCATCAACCTTGGTGAAAGGGGATCCCGGTCGAGCATGATATGTGAAATCAAGACCAACATCCACAGTATTGACGATCTCTTTGGATAATTCAGAGTTTTGATAAAGAAGAACAGTTGTGGACTGTCGAAAGAATTCATCCTGAAGAGTGGGTAATCTATTGTTATTTCCCAGTGAGAAATATGAGATATAGTTGAAGCGTTTAATTTTGCCTTCCATGCGCAAACCGAGACGTTTAGCCAGCAAATAATGATCTTTCAAATCATCTTTTACAACAATAACAGCAGGATGTCTTTCTGTCCCATCCGGGTTGTAATAGCGACGTTCTTCGTCCCAGTGATATTCTGTGTTAATGTCATCATAACGTAATCCAAATTCAAAACTTAAGAGATCCATAGCCGGGTGCTCTGATTCTGCGTTGAATTTTGAAATAAAAGTCAGAGAGTGGTTATCCCGATGCAGCTCAAGATTCATGTCCTTCTCAAAAATGGAGTCGATGTATGTACTTGAAGGTCCTGAATAATCCTCGGTGGAACCTGCCAGTTGCACCAAACTTTCAAGCGGTCCGTGCTTAATCAATTTAGCTAGCCGAAAAGAAGAATTGGCTCCTTCCGGTGATTGTTCATAATTAGGATTGTTGGTTCCCAGACTCCAAAAACTTACCCCAAAACTATCCTCCCGCCAGGCTTTACCGATCTGCCAATTTCGACCAAGCCAGGGTAGTGCTCCAGTATAACGAACATTGAAAAGTTGATTCTTGGTGTTGGTTGTAAAATCACCACCAGCTGCTTGTCGTGTCTGGGCTTCCTGCCAACTACCCTTAAGGTGCAGACTGCCCAAAGCCATTTTCCAATTAATTACACCACTGCCAAACAGGTACTCAGATCTGGTTTCATCCGTGAAAGTCTGAAAATTGCGCATGCGTTTGGTTAGCTGTGTGTTGGCGGATATATGATCATTCACATAAGAGAATTGACCGGTATGAGTTGCGTTATTCCCATTATTCAGATCCAGGGAACTTGAAAGCAGCAGTTTGTTGTGAGTGGGTACATGACTATAGATGTTGACGACACCCCCAAATGCGCCTACCTCGTACGGGAGAGTCGAGGCACCCTTAATAACATCGATCGACTCAACATCCTCCATATTGACCTGGGCTAAGTCAGCAATATTGGTAAAGGAGTCATTGATCTTAACGCCATCAAGATAAATAGGTGTTTCGTTGGCATTTGATCCCCGAACGCTGATCGTCTGGGAACCATCCATTCCGGTAGAAACGACGACGCTGCTTATGCTGCGCGTAAGCTCTTGAAAATCCTGCACGCCACGGGCTCGTATTTCTGAGCCTCCCAGTGTTTCTTTGGGTGAACTCACATCGTAATGGGAAGGTAGGCGGGCAACACTTACATCAACAGGAGCAAGCTCCAGAGTCTTCGGCCATAGATCAACCTGGAGAACTCGCGAATCATAGGCTGTTTTCTCTATGCTGCTATAACCAATATGATCAATAATGACAGTGACGGGATAGGAAGCGTTCGTTTCAATCAGGAAAACACCATTGGTGTTTGTGGTGGTGCCATCTTCAGTATCTTTAATATAGACATTGGCGTTTGAGACAGGATCACCGGTTTGGCTGTTCTGGACCTTTCCGCGAATCGTGTTTTCAGCTTGAGCCAGCGAAACTAGGCTTAATAGTATGCTTAGCAAAATCAGAGTTGTTCTTTTCACGAGCTGCTCCTTTTAAGAGGCCAAATATACAATCTGAGGGGGGAGCTTATGTGCAATTTTCACCATAGCGGTGAAATAATACCAATTACACCTCCAAGTGGCACGTAACGTGTCATGCTTCCCTTCGACAAGCTCAGGACAGGCTAGGCTCATCAGCAAGTGGAACATCCCGCCACAGGCGGGGACACTTCTGCTTGTCTCCCTGAGGCTCTCGAAGGGTAATGACTCCTCAGCTTAAAAGGTCATTTGGAAGTGAATATGGTATTATACCCTCTAATGGTGTTATCCCCTCTAGATTAATACCAAACTCACAACATTCTTTTTGTTATACGTATAGAATATATTATATTATTACGTATTATATGGAGAAATTATGGCAACTAAACTCACACTCAGCATTAATGAAAATACTATCAAGAGCACAAAACGGTATGCGAAGGCTCATCAGACGAGTCTCTCGAGTTTGGTTGAGCAATACTTCAATTATCTTACCGCTGACCAGATAGAAGAGGGTGAGCAGCTCAGCCCTTTAGTATCTGAATTGGCCGGAGTGATTGATCTGGAACAGGACTTTGATCTTGAGAGTGAATATGCTATTCATCTGGAAGAGAAATATCTAAAATGAAGAAAGTATTTATCGATTCGGATGTCATTCTGGATGTTTTGGCACAAAGGGAGCCATTTTTTGGAGATTCAGCCCGGATTCTAAGTTTATGTGAGAAAAAGAAAGTTCAGGGTTGTACTACGGCACTGGTTTTTGCTAATATCTATTATCTTCTCAAGAAAATACGTTCAAAAGATATTGCTCAGCATAGTTTGCGAAAATTGCGGATCATACTGGATGTAATTCCTCTATTGGATAGTCACGTTGATCGTGCTCTTAATTCTCGGTTTACTGATTTCGAAGATACGTTACAATATTATAGTGCTGAAGACCTTGGAGTTGAGAGAATTATTACGAGAAATATTTCTGACTATAAGCAGAGTAGTATTCCAGTATCAACACCACAAAGGTTTCTAGATATTTATAAAGTTTCCGGCTGATTCTGTTCAAACTTATATTTTCTATGGAATTCTTTTTAATTGACCCTTATCGTTGAATCTGCCATTAATACCAATTGTACTTCAAAAGAGTCTATATGAATTCAAAAGATGAAGAATGCATAGACTGTTTTGAGGTGTAATTGGTAT
>JAUVKO010000234.1 GCA_030596225.1 Fidelibacterota bacterium | reverse complement strand
ACGCAGAGCGATGTATTGAGCTGGTCGAAATGACGCAAAATGTTGATATTTATGAATATAGCGCATCATATCGTATGTGGTTGTTAATAATGATGTTAGGTTGTTTTTCATTGTTTCTCAGTTACTTTTTGCGAATTCGTCAAGTATTACACATCACATTTATAAGTTAGATAAAGAATGGGGTTAGTTCCTTCACTAGCCCAAATTCTGTGAATATCAGATAAGGTGAGTCTTACAAGCGATAAGTCAGAGAGATTTGACTTATCCAGCCGGCAGCTCCAAAACTCTGGGTGGCTGATTCAATGTAAATGCCTTGCCAGGCAATTGAAAAACCGGCAGAAGCCCCTGCAATAAAGTCAGCTTCGGTGACTCCGGTTTGAAGATCAAAACGGTTGGAGTTAATCCCTAAACGCACGTTAAAACTCGGATGGATAAGGATCTCTGAACCCAGGCTAAAGCGTAGGAGTTCATCAAATCCATAGATTCCCTCAAGATTTAAACGCAGCGGTAAATGAGACAGTCTCTTTGATGATCCGATACGTAACTGTGTTGGAAAAGGCTCCTCACTTTCACCCAATTTAGCTGATGCCAGATAAACCCCAAAGGTCAGTGAATCCAGCTCTTTGTGATAGACTGCACCCAGATCATAGTAAAATTCACCATGTGAGCTTGCATCTGCCACGCGCTGGAACCGCCCAACCCGACCTCCCAGTCGAATAGCTTCAGAAAACTTAAAGGCATAACCCAAGGCGGCTGCCAGTTCGTGATAGTCAAAGGTGCTTTGAGTATTACCAAAAATATCGGTCTTGTCAAACAGACCATAATCGAAATAGATCAGCTCCCCGGTCAGTCGATGGCGTTCCATGGGCAGGACTCCTGCAGTAGAATACCCGCGAATTCCCACAATATGATTTACATACCCGGCTTGCACCTGGATGCTTTCTACAAAACTTGCATCTGCAGGATTCCCCTGTATATCAAGGTTACCACTAGGGTCTACTGCCCGTGTGCCACCCATGGCTGCCGCTCGAGTACTGAAGGGAAACGTCAGCAGCTGGTAGGATGGTGTTTCCGAAAAAACAGTAGCGACCATAATTAACAAGAGCAAAGCTGATTTTAGATATTGGGATTTCATGACCTTAGCATACATGCCTTAAAATGATTTTTGTTTCCAAATATAACACAACTTTTTTTCATCCTGCGAATAGAAACCAAAGGAATGCTAGCTGGATTTCACAAAAGATAATTTTACTTTGAAGGCCTATGATCACACTTGCCTGGATTCTGTTCGCTTTACTTCTCTTGTTCGCAATCACCCGCTTCCTCACCTTTAAAATGTATGCTCTGAAATTGACTCCCCACACGGAAACGCCGGAGAAGTTCGATATTGCCTTTGAAGAAATTCGTTTCTCAACCGAAAATCAACGTTCCCTTTATGGCTGGTGGATACCGGCAAAAAATCATCCTGAAAAAGCACCTACGCTCATCCTGGTTCACGGATGGAGTCGCAATCTGGGTCGTATGCTGCGCTATATCAGCCATTTGCATCCCCTAGATTATAATCTACTGGCTTTTGATGCCCGTCACCATGGCTCCAGTGATCCTGATGATCATTCATCCATGTATAAATTTGGCCAGGATATTCACGCTGCTGTAAAATTCGCCTGCTCCAGAAATATAAATCCTGAACGTGTTGGTGTAGTTGGTTTATCCATTGGCGGGGCGGGTACCTTTTATGCCGCTGCCCAAGATTCCTGTATTAAGGCTGTGGTTACCGTCGGTGCGCCTGCTCACCCTGTGGACGTCATGAAACGTGAATTTAAACGTTACCACATTCCCTCTCCCCTGACCTGGCTCATTCTAAAACAGATCGAATACAAGATCGGTATCTCCTATGAGGAATTTGCTCCAGTCAACAATATTGCCAAAGCCACTGCTGCTTTTCTGATCATCCATGGCGATACAGATGAGGTGGTTTTACCCTCACAGGGAGCAAAGCTCAAGAATGCTGCCCGACCTGATCAATGTGATTGTTGGAACATTCCCGGTCGCGGTCATTCCAATTGTCACCATGAACCTGGATTTTGGGACAAAGTCAATCTATTCCTGCAGAAAAACCTGTAGGATTTAGACTGGTTATTCTCATCGTGTATTCACAAAGCATTCTTTAACTTCGTTTTACTTGTCTGTCGAAGCTTTAGCATAGATAGATTCGTTGTAAGAAAATAAATAATGTATTTTAAGTGCGAATTTACATAACATAGGGAACTACAATGAAATACCCACCAGAACCATTTCGGATTAAAACGGTAGAAGCGATTGCCCGAACCACTGATTGGGAACGTCTGGCTGTGGTCCAGGACGCAGGCTATAACGTATTCAATATTCCTGCAGATAAGATCTATATCGATCTATTAACCGACAGCGGAACCAGCGCCATGAGTGATAACCAGTGGGCTGGAATGATGCAGGGCGATGAGTCCTATGCCGGAAGTAAGAACTACTTTCATTTTGAGCAGGTGGTTAACAAGATATTTGGCTTCAAACATGTTATCCCCACTCATCAAGGGCGGGTCGCTGAGAATTTGCTGTTTTCCACCATTCTTAAGGATCGTGATGATCTGGTCATTCCTAATAATAATCACTTTGACACAACCCGCGCCAATGTGGAGTATAACGGCGGTACTGCCGTCGATCTGGTGGTGGACATTGCCAAAGACACCCAGATCATTGATGATTTCAAAGGTAACATTGATCTGAATAAATTGTCCAAGCTCATCGAGGAAATTGGTGCAGATCGCATACCTCTGGGGATGCTGACGATCACGAATAATTCAGGTGGTGGACAACCGGTTTCCATGTCAAATATCAGAGCCACAGCCGAGTTGCTCCATAAGCATGGTATTCCTTTCTTTATTGATGCCTGTCGCTTTGCGGAGAATGCCTATTTCATCAAGACCCGGGAAAAGGGCTATGAGGAAAAGAGTATTCTGGAGATCGCCAACGAAATGTTCTCCTACGCCGATGGCTGCACCATGAGCGCCAAGAAGGATGGCCTGGTGAATATGGGAGGTTTTTTTGCCACTAATAACGATGATCTGGCTCAACAAATCACTAATCGTTTGATACTTATCGAGGGCTTCCCAACCTATGGCGGACTAGCCGGTCGCGACCTGGAAGCCATTGCCCGGGGGCTAAAAGAAGTATTGCATGAAGATTACCTGGCCTATCGGATCTCACAGGTGGAAGAACTGGGCGACCGGCTCATCCAGGCCGGAGTTCCCATATTAAGACCCACGGGTGGGCATGCTGTTTATCTCGATGCCAAAGCATTTCTGGACCATGTCCCTCAATCACAATTCCCGGGAATTGCCTTGACTGTTGCTTTGTACACACATGCCGGAATACGGGCTGTGGAGATTGGCAGTCTCATGTTTGCTCAGGAGGATCCGACGACCGGAGAAACTCGCTATCCGGATCTGGAATTGGTCAGACTAGCTATCCCGAGACGGGTCTATACAAACAGCCAGATGCAGTATGTTGCTGAAAATATTATTGAGCTGTACGATGACCGTGAGAATATCAAAGGCTATGGTATTGAATATGAGTCTCCTGTA